>JBNMPQ010000042.1:0-13588 GCA_051276935.1 Oleispira sp.
ACGCCAGCACGGGTTGCCATACCAACACCGTCGCCAGTATTGATCAAAGCATTCGTAGTAGACTGATAGATACGACCTGCGCCGCCTGTTGCTAAAACAGTTGCTTTCGCCTTAATGTAAACGGTTTCGCCTGATTCCATATCAATTGCGATAACACCCGCTACTTGGCCTTCAGCATTCTTTACCAAATCAACGGCATACCATTCATTTAAGAAAGTAGTACCGCCTTTCAGGTTCCCTTGGTACAAAGCATGCAATAACGCGTGACCTGTTCGGTCAGCTGCAGCACAAGTACGCGCGGCCTGAGTTGAATCATTTGGACCCTTAGACTGACCGCCGAAAGGACGCTGATAAATACGACCTTCTTCGGTACGAGAAAAAGGAAGACCCATGTGTTCTAATTCAAAAACAGCCTGTGGGCCTACTGAACACATGTATTCGATAGCGTCTTGGTCGCCGATATAATCAGAACCTTTAACGGTATCGTACATGTGCCAGCGCCAATCATCATCCGGATCAGCAGACGCGATTGCACAAGTAATACCACCCTGAGCGGATACTGTGTGCGAACGCGTTGGGAAAACCTTAGTGACACAAGCAGTTTTAATACCGGCTTCTGTCAATTGCAATGCGGCACGCATGCCGGCACCACCACCACCAATTACGATAGCGTCATAGGATAAAGTACGAATCTTATTAGACATAACTTACGCTCCCCATAAAATATCGATGCCCCATACTAGGTATACGAAAACAAACGCCGCCGTTACTAGTAAGAAAAGGAAACGAATACTCGTTGACTTAATGTAGTCCGTTGCGATAGTCCACATACCAATCCAGCCGTGTGCACAAATCGAGATCAATGCTAGCAAACTAACAATTTTCATCGGTGTGCAGGCAAATAACTCTTGCCAGTCACTGTATTGAAGACCTGGATGAGCGATGACAAAGCCCAGCAAGAACAGGGTATAAACTGCTAAAATAACTGCAGTTAAACGTTGAATGACCCAGTCGTATAGACCACTGCGTCCTAAATTAGTAATACTTGCTACCATACCCAAACTCCAGCTAATGCGATCACGATTGCACCACCTACCAAGGTAATAATGGCACCAATCCTTCCGCCTTCTAAACTTTCACCAATGCCTGAATAATCCATTATTAAGTGCTTAACACCCGCCACTAGGTGATAGCCTAATGCAGATAAAATTAACCAAATAATCAATTTAACCAAACCATTATCAAACGTCGCTTTTAATTCTGCGAAACTTTCAGCTGATTCAAGTGATGCGTTTAACGCAACTAACATGAAAGCGACAGCAAAAAATAATGCGAAACCAGAAATACGATGAAGGATAGAAGTCCAGCCAGGAAGTGGGAGCTCTATTGTAGTCAGATCCAGATTTTTAGGTCTATTGCTATTCACGGCTCATCTACACTCTATTTTATTGTTACTGTTCAAAAAACAAACAGATAACGTGGGCTTAAAATAATCGACAACTTACTGCACGCTCATCACATGCAATTTGTCGCGACAAATTATAATCATCCGAACACTTTTTTACAAACTTAAGATTCAACTAATCAATAACTTGTTTTTTTAATACGGCTAATTAAGACAATTGGTTCTGTATGAAAATCACTCATTAAAGAATATGAACCCTATTTATTGGGCTTTTAACAATATTTCCAATGATATATCATCTATACTAGACAATAAATCACTGTAACGCAGTGTATGGAATAATTGACAATCACACCAGAGACTCTATAGTTTCAACTTTTATTTTAAGCGATAAATTAAGCGCTAATTGCTTTTTTAATTCGATCAACGCAAATAAATTCAGTAGCAGGAGGCCTTTCATGGCTGATATCAAAGCGACCTTAACCGTCGATGGCATTGAAGAAAGTTTAGAATTGCCAGTTTATAAAGGCACCTTAGGTCCAGATGTTGTTGACGTGCGCAGCTTGACTGGCAAGAACCTTTTCACCTACGACCCAGGCTTTGTTTCTACTGCCGCGTGCGAATCTAAAATCACGTTTATTGATGGCGCAAAAGGTGTTTTATTACACCGTGGTTATCCGATTGATCAGCTTGCTGAAAAATCAGATTACCTAGAAACATGCTTCTTACTGCTGCATGGAGAACTGCCAACAGCAGAAGAAAAGGAAATTTTTGTAAACACCATTAAAAACCACACGATGGTTCACGAACAGTTAAATCATTTTTTTAACGGTTTCCGTCGTGACGCTCATCCAATGGCGATCATGTGTGGGGTTGTTGGCGCTCTGTCTGCGTTTTATCACGACTCTATGGACATCAGCAATCAAGAACATCGCATGATTTCTGCGCATCGCTTGATTGCTAAGATCCCAACGCTTGCAGCGATGGTTTATAAGTACTCGATGGGGCAACCTTTCATGTACCCACGCAATGATCTTAATTATTCTGAAAACTTCTTACACATGATGTTTAACACACCTTGTGAAGAAAAGAAGATCAGTCCAATTCTTGCGAAAGCAATGGATCGTATTTTTCTATTGCACGCAGACCACGAACAGAACGCTTCAACGTCTACAGTTCGACTAGCGGGCTCTACTGGCGCAAATCCATTCGCATGCATTGCTTCAGGCATTGCAGCGCTTTGGGGACCTGCTCATGGCGGCGCAAACGAAGCCGTATTGAATATGCTTGAAGAAATCGGTGATGAATCAAACATCGATGCGTTTGTTGCTAAAGCGAAAGACAAAGAAGATCCATTCCGCCTAATGGGCTTTGGTCACCGTGTTTATAAGAACTTTGACCCACGCGCTAAAGTAATGAAGCAAACGTGTGATGAAGTTCTAGCTGAGCTGGGCATGGAAAACGATCCACTATTGAAGATCGCATTGAAGCTTGAAAAGATCGCAACTGAAGATGAATACTTCATCAAACGTGGTTTGTACCCGAACGTAGATTTCTACTCAGGTATTATCTTGAAAGCGATTGGCATTCCTTCTGAAATGTTCACGGTAATCTTTGCCACTGGCCGCACACCAGGCTGGATTGCTCACTGGAACGAAATGATCAGCAGCGATTACCGCATTGGTCGTCCGCGTCAGCTTTATACCGGTTCTCCAAAACGTGACTACCCGACTAAATAATTATTTAGTTCAGTCCATTTAAGAACTTAAAAGCCGTATCCAAATGATGCGGCTTTTTTTTGCCTATTTTCATGAGACTTCTTGTTAAAAACTCAACAATATAACGAAATTCATCTATGCTTTTTATATTGCTAATGGATGAGAAATAACATGCCACAACCAGAGCGCCACTCTTTCGGCAGCTAAATATCACAACCTACAATGAATTTCTGCCAAGTGGGTGAAACCATTGCAATGCTAGCGCTGACAGTCGCTCAGATCGAACCTAGCATGAAAAAAGGAGACCAATCGATTAACTAACTCACCGACAGCTTTACTGATTTAGCTAACAATAGCCAAGAAATCATTGCAGAAGCACAAGGACTCGACATCAACATTCCTCATGAGCAGATATTAGAAAAAACGTGCTAAACGCGGCTGAGGAATTAAGCGAGAGAATACAACAAGCCATCATCGCTTTTCAATTTTATGATCGCTTAAATCAGCGCTTAGATCATGCGTCACATAGCTTAGAAAAGATTGGGCATCTGATAGCCAACTCTAGTGAGCGCTATCAAGAAAGCGCCTGGAGAAATGCTCAGGAAGACATTAAGAACAGCTATACAATGGAATCAGAACGCATAATGTTTGAACACATTATTCAAGGCCACAGCGTTGCAGAAGCTCTAGAAATATACCAACACCAATTTAAAAAAGAGAAAAATGAAGGTTTTGGGACAGATAATGATAATGAATTATTCTAAAAAAATCAATTTTTTGACTATTAATTAATCAGTAATAGCGACAGTCTGCCCTACTGTGAGGTACACATTATTAAAATATTTAAACGTTAGATTTTGACCGAAAATAATCTTTTTATTATCACGACAATATTCTAACAATACTGGCAAAATACTTTTTTCACGTTCAGCCGTATAAGGGTTTAACATAGGAATAATGCAACGTTCGCAAGATTTAACGACTGCCATTTCAAGGTTATCTGCCATAAACCCATCTGATTCAACAGTTATTTTCTTCCATTTTTTTTCTGCAAACGCTGGTGTATTTTTAATCACAATATTCGGTCGAAAATTAGTCGCACTAATTTTAGCCTCACAGGCCTCATTTAATACATCAATACTTGCCTGAGCAACAACTAACAATGGAAACCCGTCCGCAAAACTCACAGATGTTTCTTTATCTGCATACTCTTCATCTGCCATTCGACGGCAATCACCCTGATAAACCAACCGGCAATCATGCTTCAGTAATTGACTAAACCACAGTGCAAGCTCATCGCCACAATCATAACCACGGACCTGATCCGACCAGATTTCAACCTCTATTTGCTCACCCTTGATAGGCAATCGACAAGATTCAATAAGGTCATTATCCAAAGACTGACCCACCCAAACTTCTTCGTTTTCTAGTCGGGTAGAAATCAAAGCCATCTTAGGCGTGCTGCGTTGAGATAAAAAGACACCCGTCTTGCTGTCAACCAACATCCAACGGCGATCAAATAAAGGCCCCTTTTCATCAAATTTGAAACTAGAAACAGAAATGCCTGCGCAAGATTTTATAGGATAAACAAAAAGCTGGCTTACTTGAGGGGTCATGATTTTTCCGTAATAATGTGGCCATTCAGCTGAAAAATGCAGCCACATCATTATACACGGGGTTTTAAAACATTATCTATTCACTCACTGACGTGTTTATTAACAAATAATATTCTCTATTCGTCTTCAGCGTTCTCTTCTTTTTCTGGAATTCCTAATTTTTTACGAATAATACGCTGCACTTCTCGGGTTAATTTTTCTGGCTGAAATTTTGATAAAAAGCCGTCACAACCGACCTTTTCAACCATGGCCTTGTTAAAATTACCCGATAGTGAAGTATGCAAAACAATGAACATACTTTTTAGTACTGGATCCTTACGA
This sequence comes from Oleispira sp., assembly GCA_051276935.1. Lineage (GTDB taxonomy): Bacteria > Pseudomonadota > Gammaproteobacteria > Pseudomonadales > Oceanobacteraceae > Oleispira. The sequence goes on from JBNMPQ010000042.1 coordinate 5,061, forward strand.
ATCTCAGTTGTTAACATATAGCCATCCATCTCTGGCATTTCAGCATCGGTAATCAACATAAGAACATCATTAGCAATGTCTTTGCCTTCTGCCTTCCAAGCTTCAAGAGTTTGATAGGCTTCAAGACCGTTATGCGTCGCAACAACGTCAATACCTAGCTTTGTCAAAACCCCCGACACTTGGTTCAATGCGACCTGAGAATCATCGGCAATTAAAATTTGCTTACCTTTGATTAATTCTACAAGATCATCATCAATCCATTCATCACTAATTACGCCATTGTAAGGCGTAATTTCTGCCAACACCTTCTCAACATCGATGATTTCAACGATACGATCATCCATCCGGCTAATCGCGGTTAAATAATGCGCACGGCCGGCCCCAACAGGCGGCGGAAGTATTTCATTCCAATTCATGTTCACTATGCGTTCAACACCCGCAACTAGAAATGCCTGAACGGTCATATTGTATTCTGTGACAATAATGGTCGAGTTTTCATCAATTACCGTCGTGCCCATTTTAATCGCTCGACGTAAATCGATAACAGGAATTGTTTGTCCTCGAAGATGTGTAACACCAACCACCAATTCATGACGATCAGGAATTTCAGTTAATGGCGGCAGACTCATCACTTCCTGCACCTTAAATACATTAATTGCAAAACGCTGCCCGCCCCCTAAACTAAACAACAAAAGCTCTAGTCTATTTTGCCCAACTAATTGGGTACGCGCATCAACTGAGCTCAGAACACCACTCATAGTCCACTCCAGATAAGTTATCTTTTATTAAGTGTAGACAATGAGCGCTAAAACGCATGGCAATGTTTCTCAATTATCTACTACACTCTTTTAGACAACTGAGGTTTTATATGGCCAACATTAACAACGTTTTACTTGCTAGACAGCCAATATTTGATAAAGAGCTTGTGACCATTGGCTATGAGTTGCTTTACAGGCCTATTCCTAGCGATAATGAAGGCTGGCAACGCGAAAGTGGCGACCTTGCAACTAATGAAGTGCTGGTATCAGCGTTTGATGACATAGGCCTCCATGATGTCACCGCTGGCTGTCCTGCTTATATCAACTTTACCGAACACTGGCTAAGCAACCCTCCTCCATTTAATCCGAAAAGCGTTGTTATTGAAATTTTAGAACACATACCTGCCACACCCGATAATGTAAAAGCCATCATTGCACTCAGAAAAAAAGGCTTTCTTATCGCTCTAGACGATTACTTAGGTGACCCTGAGCAAGACCCTTTCCTACCCTATGTGGATATTATAAAACTGGATATTTTGGCATTTAAAAGCATAAATGAAGTTCAGAAAACCATTGAACAAAAAGGCAAAGATTCATTCCTTTGGCTTGCTGAAAAAGTTGAAACTAAACAGGTATTTGAAGCTTGCTTAGCGGCTGGATGCGATTACTTCCAAGGTTACTTTTTTAGTCGACCTGTAAATATGTACGGGAATAAACTGGGTACTAATAAACAACTTATACTCGAACTAATCATCGCCTTGCAAGACGAAGAAATCACCCCTCATAAATTAGAAAACTTACTCTCTAAGGACCCATCATTAAGTTTCCGATTATTAAAACTCGTTAATTCAGCAGCGTTCAAACAACAAAGCAATGTTGATTCATTACAAAGAGCCGTTGCCGTCACAGGGTTGGATCAAATAAAAACGTGGGTATTGATGCTGAGCTTAGGAAAGTTTGAAGACAAACCACCTGAGCTTTACAGACAGTCACTTCAACGAGCTCTGTTCTGTCAATTTTTAGCAAGCTCCATTCCAAAAATACGACCTGATGTTGCGTTCACTGCAGGGCTATTTTCAAACCTAGATGCCTATTTCGACATCTCCCTTGAAGAGCTCATTGAAAAAATTGACTTACAAGACAATATTAAAGAAGCATTAACAAAAAAGACGGGAAAACTGGGTTTTATATTTACAACCGTCATTAAAATGGAAAGAGGTAAATGGAACGATATTCGCTGGCCTCTTTGGAAGAAACTAGGATTAAACCCAAGCGACATAGAATCACTTTATTTAGAGTCATTAATAGCTACTGAGGAAATTCTCAAATCCAATCCGATCTAAAATAACAAAATGTTAATAATCACTTTTTTGGATAACCCGTAATGTCTCGAATAGATTTGTACAAGGGCTGCATGCGTTTATACATTTTCAAATAAACTTCTTTGTACAAACGATCGTAAAGATGAACCGTCGGCAAATCAGGCTCAAATACATCACCCAAACGCGTCATTTTCTCAACCGCAATGTCATAATCTGCATGAATTCCTAAGCCGACGAAGCAATTAATAGCCGCACCTAAACCAGATGCTTCAAAAGTATGGGGTCGCTCCGCGTTCATACCAAAAATATCCGCGGTTAATTGCATAGCAGCATCACTTTGGGAACCACCACCCGATACCCGTAAACGAGTAATTTTAGTACCACTGCGTCTTTCGATCTGTTCTTTACCTGAACGTAATTCATACGCCAAGCCTTCCAAAATAGCCCGATAGACATGGGCTCGTTTATGCACATCACCAAAGCCAATCAGGGCACCCTTGCCTTCGGGCCCTGGTTGACGCACACCTGGCGACCAATAAGGCTGCATCATTAATCCCATAGAGCCTGCCGGTACTTGATTTAATAGCTCATCAAACAGCTGCTCTGTTTCAACACCCAATTCTTTTGCTTTACGTTGCTCCGCTTGCGCAAACTCCGTTTTAAACCAGCTCACCATCCAAAAACCACGGTAAACCATCATTTCAGTATTATAAACCCCCGGCATTGCAGCTGAATACGGGGGAATAAAAGGAATGGTTTCGACGTATTTTTTAGTCGAAGTATTAATCGTTGCGGTTGTGCCATAACTCAAGCAACCGACATGAGGCTCAACACCACCAGAACCTAAAACCTCACACGCTTTATCAGAGGCTGCCGCGATCATTTTCAAACCTTCAGGCAACGCAGTAAACGCTGAAGCTTGTGATGTAATTTCTCCTAATAACTCACCCGGCTTAACTAACTCCGGCATCATGTCGCGAGTCGCTGCCAAAAGTTTCCACTTTAGATCGCTTTTTTTCGCCCACTGCTGCTGACGATAATCATAAGGTAAGTATCCCATTGTTGAGCCAGTAGAGTCCTTCATTTGGCCCGTTAATTTAAACGTTAAATAAGTAGATAAACTGATGTAATGACGAGTTTTCTGCCAGATTTCTGGCTGCTCTTGCTTGATCCAATTATCACGCGCTTTGGCTCTCAGTTCAGCAATAACATTCGTTAATCCAAGTGCTTTTATTAAAAAACCCCAGACACCCCTAAGCGGCTTTTTAACTTCCGCTCTTCGCTGATCCATCCACACAATAGCAGGCCTAAGTGGCTTTTTATCAGCGTCAAGATTGATCATGGTATAACGCTGAGTTGTGAGCGACACACCTTTAATTTGCTCTGGCTTTACAAGCCCTTGTCCCCATAATTTATGACACGCTTGCCCTAGTGATTCCCAATAATAATCAGCATCTTGCTCAGCCCAACCGGGGTTATTAGAAAAATACGCCTCTAAATCAACCTTACTTTTAGCGACTTCATTTCCTTGTTCATCGAACACCAAGGCACGAATACTTTGTGTACCATTATCAATGGCAAGTACATATTGCGGCTGAGTCACAGCATTTTCCTTTTTATTATTGGTAACCGCCCCACATTCAACAAGCAGGGGTATAGGTCAAAATTGATGGTTAAAGTGAAGGCTAAAAATCAGACAGGTATACTGTAGTATTTATTCCAAATCGACTTATAACGCTCACGTTCAATTTCCCAATGCTGATCCGTCCATTTCAATTCTTGACAGCAGATAGATTTAATTTTATCTTCAAAAATCAAACCACCCTGCTCAACCAACAAACCAATACGCGTTCGGCGCAATAATAAATCATCTAAATGCACAACCGCTTCATTCTTAGCAGACCACCGTAGTTCAGCCCACATAGCGCTAGCACCGGGAATGACGTCCAGCTCACTGGTATGCGCTTGCGCCAACAGCAAATCACTGTCCATGCCATAATGACCTTGCAAACGCTTTTTGAGATAACCCGGAAGGGAATTAAATAAACCGTGCGTAGGTTTAAATTTGGTGAACATATCAGCACCAAAATCTTTCGCACTAAAATTGGGTAAATATTGCTCTGCAGCCTCTAGAACATCCAACGCAATCAAACGAAACGTTGTTAATTTACCCCCACTAACCGTCACTAATCCTTTATCACTCCAAACGCTGTGGTTACGCTTTTCTTTCGAAGGATTAAGTGCACCAGAACTGACTAGTGGACGAACACCCGCCCACGAAGAAATAATATCTTTTTCAACTAACGCTGCTTTAGGAAATTGAAAGTTAGCAACACGCATCAAGTACTCAAGCTCTGCCCGAGTCATCGCCACTTCTTTATTATCAATGCCCTTATTATCTAGGTCAGTCGTGCCAATAATCGTACGACCTTCCCAAGGAAAGATAAAAATAGGACGTTTATCGTCTGGATGCATCGCAGTAAATGCCTGCGCAACCGGCAAACGCCAACTCGGTACAACGAGATGACTGCCACGAGCAGGACGAATATTCTTTTCAGCACTCATTTCGCCACGCAGTTCATCGGCCCAAGCACCCGTTGCATTAATAACAACTTTAGCCTTAACCACAAAAACCTCTTGAGTCTCTGCATCTTTGAGGTTGGCTCCTACCACATGGCCATTTTCTTTAATTAAAGAATCAACCCCAACGTAATTAATTACTTCAGCCCCATCTTTTTGTGCTTCGCGTAATACTCGAATGACTAAACGAGAATCATCTGTCACGGCATCCGCGAACTGAGTACCACCTATTAAATTTTCTTCGTTAATCAGAGGGCTAAGCGCCTCAAAGTTTTCCAATTTATGATATTTTCGATACTTTTTACCGGCAAAGAAATCATAAATGCGCAGCAAACTATTGAAAACAAACGGCCCAGGGAAACCCCCTTTATAATGCGCCATTAAATAGCCCATCTGATCAACCAAACCTGGCGCTTCGTTAATTAAACGTTCGCGCTCAGATACGGAATGCATCGTCGTTTTAATATCGCCCGACGCAATATAACGTAATCCACCATGCACCATTTTAGATGAACGACTTGACGTTCCCCAAGCAAAATCTTGGCGATCAACAAGCAGTACACTCAAACCACGACGCGCAGCTTCACGGGCAATACCCGCTCCAGTAATACCACCACCAGCAACAACAACATCCCATTCGTTTTGCTTGTTTTCTCTCAAGCGTTTTAGCAACAGTTCACGATTACCTGATTGCCATACTTCTTGAAACATAATAACCGCTCTATAAAAACCGCTGACTATAAGTCAGCAGTGGAAAGTAAAAAGAAAGTTGAAAATGCGTTAACCAACACTATTCCAATGATGCTTATTGATCATCTTCAATCAAAACACCCGGATTTAAACGCTTTTCAGGGTCAAAATCTTTAATCAAGGTTTCGATCACACGCATTCCGAGTTCGCCTTTTTCTGCGGGCATATAAGGCGCGTGATCACGACCCACACCATGCTGATGAGAAATCGTCGCACGACCTTGAGCAATAACATCACAGGTAGTGCTCTTAAGTTTTTTCCAGCGCGCTAAAGTACTTTTGTACGTATCAGCGCAGCGGAAGAAATAGGTAGTATAAATACTCGAACCTTGACCATAAACATGAGACAGGTGGGTGAAAACCATGACTTCTTCGCCTTCATCTTTCAGCGCAGTGCGTAACGATTCTTCCATGCCATTCATCATGTTATCAACGTTATCCCAATCAGTAGAGGTCTCTAATGTATCAACAGCAATCCCCTGAGCCCAGGTTGTTTCGCGTAAATATGGGAATTTAAAACGACCATGCGCCCAAATAGAGCCCATAATATTCGCAAGCGGTCCGCCAATACCTTTGTACTGTCTTAAGATTTTCTTAACTTGCTTCATCGACGTTTTATTTTGATACTTAGAACCCGTTACACCAAACGTCAGCATGCAGCGATTATCATCTAAACCGCGAAAGCGTAAATAACCATCCAACAGTTTGAACTGCTTCAACGTTGTGCCTAAATTCGCATGCGCACGTGTCTCAGCCGCGTTACTAACACGCATCATCGACATGGGAATTTTTTGCTGCGCCACTTCACGGGCAACCGCTTTACCGGCTTCCCAGCTTGGCATGAAGCACACCATGAATTTTTCTTCTTGCGCCACACGCACAACACGGACTTTCACTTCGGTATAAATGCCCATACGGCCTTCCATACCCATCGTTACTTCGCGCATGTCGGGGCCCGCTGATGAAGCAGGAATCGTTGGAATGTCCATTGTGCCTTGCATCGTTTCTAACTTGCCACCGGCAAACATCTGCTCGATACGTCCATAACGTAACGACTGCTGACCTGAAGATCGTGTCGCAACCCAACCACCAATCGTCGATAACTCCCAAGACTGTGGATAATGCCCTAACGTATAACCACGGGCTTGTAGCTGAGACTCCACTTGTGGCCCAGGCGTGCCTGCGCCAAAGGTAGCAATCTGGCTTTCTTCATTTAACTCCATTAAATGATTCATGCGACCCATATCGATGGTCAGAATCGCTTTGGCATTTTTTTGCGGAGTAATATGGCCCGCAACCGACGTACCGCCGCCGTATGGAATAACAATAAAATCATGTTCAACCGCCAGATCTAAAATCTCACGCACCTGAGTACTGGTTTCTGGGTAAGCAATACCATCAGGGAAAACATCAAAGTCACCGCTGCGCATCGCCAACCAATCAGGAAAGCTTTGACCACGAGCATGGCGAACACGCTCTTCCACATCCATGCTGATTAAAGGATGCTTTGGCAAACGAGAAGCAGGTACTTTAGCCATAACGCTTTTAAGAGAAACATCCGCTAACGCTTTTGGCTCACCAATAAAACTACGAATTAATGCGCCGCCGTGTTCAGAAACTTCTTTAGTTGTACTGTCATCACCCCAACCATTCCAACGACGCATACTGTTCTCCTAATACTTTTATTTTAAGGCAATTAAATAAGCTATCGCACTATTTTTTAAAGTCAGCAATAGACCCATCGCGCAGGTAGCGCTAATATAACGATTAGTCTACTGAGAGCCCCGAAATTAGCAACGACACTTTCGGACAGCCGTGTAGTAAATTAGGCCATCGCACGATAGAAATCATTAAGATCGCCCTATGACTGAAGACCGCCTCGGGTCCGCTTCAACCGCTGCATTACGCCAATACTTAAGAGCGGCGCAAGATTATGGCATTGAAGCAGAAGACGCGCTTGTACAAAATGATCTACCTGTTGGCATTTTAGACAATAGCATTACCCGCGTAACCGGCACTGAATTTCAGCGCTTAATTCGTTGGCTTGTCGATACCTGTAATGATCCCCTCTTTGGTCTAAAAAGCGGTGCCTACGTTCAGCCCGGCTCTTACAGCATTTTTGGATACATGATCATGAATTGCCGCAGCGCTCGAGAAGCGCTGCACATGACTCCCATGTATGAAAGTATTGTTGGCGATATGGGTATCACCAAGCTTGAGAAAGCGGGCCCTCGCTTAGCGGTATGCTGGAATTGCCAATATGACGACCCCGTCATCATTCCTCACATGATCGACAATGTTCTTTATTCTTGGACACAGTTTGCTCGCTACCTCGCGGACCTTCCCGAAGGAAAACCCTATTGCGTCCAACTAGAACGCGACCTGCCCAATCCAGAAGAGCTGGCGGCTTACCAAGACATGTTTGGCTGCGATATTGAATTCAATGCCAAGCGCAGCGCACTGATTGTTGACGAAGAAGTATTAGAGATTCCATTGCGCCAGCCCGACCCAGGTTTATTACAAAGCCTGACTCAACAAGCTGAATCGATGATGGACGAAATTAAACAAAAAAAGACCATTATACTGCAAGTGCGCTCCGTATTAAGACGCTTAATGGAACACGAATTACCCCGCAAAGAGAAAGTCGCAGAAGCGTTAGATATGACTGAGCGGACACTTCAGCGCAGACTGCAAGAAGCGGGAACAGGCTATCAAAACTTACTCGATGACATTCGCCGAGAAACCGCCATCGAATGGCTAACAACAACTCACGTTGCGATTAACGAGATAGCCAGCAATTTAGGTTTCAGTGAAGTGAGATCATTCCACCGAAGATTTAAATCTTGGACGGGGCATGCGCCTGGCGAATACCGGACGCTGCATTCAAAACGCTGATAAACTAAAATACCTCATAAGAACTAGATCAGCAGTACACACTGCTGACTAGCATTCCAAGCCATCCCTACTTATTTCTATTCATAGTACGAGTATAAGAAGCTTTATACTCACCACTGACAGGGTCAACCGTATAAGCCGTGCCTCGGAATTCATCCCCTTGGATTTCAATATAAAAGAACCCTAAGATTTCATCCTGCTGCCAATACGACTCATTAAGATTG
>JBNMPQ010000043.1:0-13517 GCA_051276935.1 Oleispira sp.
CTAATAGATGAAACTAAATGACATTTTTAGCATCACATTCAACGACTAATATTTAATACACTTTAGCTTTACTTAGGACTCACTCATGTTGCGCAAGCTTGCTTATGGCTCTCTCATATTAATAATTATGGCGGTTATCTGGCGCTACTATAGCGACAGTCAGTCTAATCAGCGGCCACGTTCGGATACTCAAGTTGTCATATTTGAGGTTAAGCAAAGCGAGATCATAGAGTCACTAGAAGCCCTTGGCAGTGCTCGGGCAGCTGAATCGGTTATTTTAACCGTGAGCGTCACCGAGAAAATCAGTAAAATTGCTTTTAAGCAGGGCCAGTTTGTGAAAGAAGGTCAAGTATTGCTAACCCTTGCCAACGATGAAGAATTAGCACAATTTAATGTGGCCAAAATTGAGCTGGCCGAACAAAAACGTGAATATAAACGTATTGAAAGCCTAGTTAAGCAAAAATCGGTCTCTGGGTCTGAACTTGACCGCTTACAATCTTCCATAGACACCGCCCGTGCGCGCATTGCTCAAGCAGAAGCCACACTAAGAGACCGAGTAATCAAAGCGCCTTTTGATGGTTTGTTAGGCTTGCGGAATGTAAGCGTAGGCGCATTGCTCACCCCCGGTGACCCAATTACCACGTTAGATTCGGTTGCAAACTTACAAATGGATTTTGAACTGGCTGAAATTTATTTGCCTCGCATTAAAGTGGGCCAAGCCATTAATGCACTGAGTGTTGCCTACCCTGAGCTTATGTTTAAGGGTGAAATTATTACCTTAGATTCTCGTGTTAACCCTAATACCCGCAGCATAAAAGTGCGAGCGAACATTAATAATGAAGACGCGTTACTGCGCCCAGGGATGTTATTGACGCTGGAATTAATTGACCAACAACGGGTTACCAAAATGCTTCCCGAAGAAACGGTGTTCATGCGTGCTAATAAGCATCTCGTTTATAAAGTAAGCCCAGAGATGATCGTCAGCGAGCAAGCTATTGAGATTGGCATTCGCCAAAATGGTCAAGTGGAAGTATTAAGGGGTTTAGAAGTCGGTGATAAAATTGTGTTGCAGGGTTTATTAAAAGTTAAAACCGGCAGTAAAGTTAAATCGCAAGTTGAAAGCTGGCGCAAGGATGACGCATGATCATTACCGACCTTTCCGTTAAGCGCCCAGTACTGGCTTCGGTTATTAGCTTACTTATTTTAGCGTTCGGCTTATTAGCATTTGATAAATTACCTCTGCGTGAATACCCAGACATTGATGCCCCTGTGGTTAGCATCGGCACGGACTATACGGGTGCGGCGGCGGCTATTGTAGAGCAACGTATTACTCAAGTGCTTGAAGATCGAATCTCGGGTATCGAAGGCATCAAGAATATTGTTTCTTCCAGTAAAGATGGCCGCTCGGATATTTCCATTGAGTTTAACGTAACGCGTGACATTGACGCGGCGGCCAATGATGTTCGCGACCGTGTTTCTCGGGTGCTGGATAATTTACCCGACGAAGCCGACCCACCGGAGGTAACCAAGGCAGGGGCCGATGACGACACGATTATGTGGTTTAACCTTGTTAGCGAAAACATGGGGTTATTAGAACTGACTGATTATGCCAACCGATATTTAATAGACCGCTTTAGTGTGCTTGATGGCGTAGCCCGCGTTCGAGTGGGTGGTGGTTTAGATTACGCATTAAGAGTCTGGATAGACCGCCAAGCATTAGCCGCTCGTAAGTTAACGATTGGTGATATTGAGGATGCTTTGCGCCGCGAAAACATTGAGCTTCCCGCTGGCAGCATTGAATCAGATCAACGTCAATTCACCGTGCGATTAGAACGTGCGTACCCTACTCCTGAAGAATTGGGGCAATTAGTCATTCGTGCTAATACCGATTATCCAGTGCGTTTAAGCGATGTGGCTAGAGTGGAACTGGATGCCGAAGAAAAGAGGAAATCATTCCGGGGTAATGGCGTTCCGATGGTGGGCATTGGTATTACCAAGCAAAGCACCGCCAATACATTAGACGTAGCACGAAAAGCACGAGCGTTGCTGGATAAAATCAATCCCGATTTGCCAGAAGGCATGGAACTTCTGCGCAGTTATGACAGCTCGATCTTTATCGAAAAATCCATTAAAGAAGTTTACCAAACCCTATTCATTGCCATGGCTCTGGTGATACTGGTTATTTATATTTTCTTAGGTAACGTGCGCGCCACTTTAGTGCCCGCGATTACCGTACCGGTTTCACTCATGGGTACGTTTGTTATTTTGCTAATGCTGGGCTTTACCATTAATTTGTTAACCCTGTTAGCGTTGATTCTGGCTATTGGGATGGTGGTGGATGATGCCATTGTTATGTTAGAAAATATTCAACGGCGTATCGACCAAGGCGAAACGCCTTTAGTGGCATCTTATTTGGGTGCACGGCAAGTGTCATTTGCCATATTAGCCACCACCGCGGTGTTAATTTCAGTGTTCTTACCTATTATCTTTTTAGAAGGTGACTTGGGTAAACTGTTTACTGAATTTGCGATTGCTATGTCTGCCGCAGTGGGCTTTTCATCTCTGGTAGCGTTATCACTCTCACCGATGATGTGCTCGCGTTTATTGCACGCCAATGAAAAACCCAACGTGCTGACGAAAAAAACCAATACTCAATTGGATAAACTCCGCGCCCATTACAAAGAATATTTAACTCAGGCATTAAATTCACCTAAGCGAGCGCTAATTTTATTAGGCTTAGCCCTACTCAGCTGTGCATGGTTGTTTAATAACATACCGACTGAATTTGCCCCCAAAGAAGATCGTGGAGCATTCTTTGTTTTAGTCTCTGCCCCAGAGGGCTCCAGTTATGATTATTCAAAAGCTTATATGGATGAAATTGAAACCCGCTTAATGCCTATGGTAGACGAGGGCATTGTTAAACGTTTATTAGTGCGTACCCCTCGCAGTTTTGGGACAACCTCTGATTATTCTGGCGGCTTTGTAATTGTTGTATTGGAAGATTGGAGTGAACGACCACCGGCCAACGAAGTGATTGGACGCATTAATAAAAGCTTAAGTGACTTAGCAGGCGTGCGAGCTTTTGCCATTATGCGACAAGCTTTAGGGGGCGGCATCGGTAAGCCCGTTCAATTTGTGATGGGTGGCAGTAATTATGAACAGTTGGCTAAGTGGCGAGATATTATGCTCGAGAAGGCCGCTGACAATCCAAAACTTATTGGCCTTGATCACGATTACAAAGAAACAAAACCCCAAGTGCTGATCAATATTGACACTCAGCGCGCCGCAGACTTAGGTGTAAGCGCTGAAGAGATTGGTAATACCTTGGCCGCATTACAAGGCTCAAGGCGCGTGACCACATTCCTGGATCGTGGTGAAGAATACGATGTGATTTTAGAAGGTGAACGTAACTTGCAAAATACGCCACTGGATATGAAAAACATCTATGTGCGCAGCCGTTATAACGATGCCCTTATTCCGCTGGCCAATTTAGTCACCCTTACTGAACGTGCCGATGCCAACACCTTAAATCGCTATAACCGCATCCGCGCCATCACACTGGAGGCCAATCTAGCCGATGGTTATACTTTGGGTGAAGCCATCGATTATTTAGACGATTTAGCAAAAACACATTTACCTGCCCAGGCCGTTATCAGCTACAAAGGGCAATCACAAGACTTAGAAAGCAGTGGCCAATCTATTTACTTTATCTTCGCATTAGCATTGGTGGTGGTGTTTTTAGTATTAGCGGCACAGTTTGAAAGTTACATACATCCATTAGTGATTATGCTCACGGTACCTATGGCGATGATCGGGGCACTCGCTGGTTTGTATGTGTTTGGTCAGTCATTGAATATTTATTCGCAGATCGGGTTAATCATGTTGGTAGGGCTCACGGCTAAAAACGGCATTCTAATTGTGGAGTTTTGCAACCAGTTACGGGACGAAGGCATGGAATTTGAGCAAGCGATCATTGAAGCCGCCACTATTAGGTTGCGCCCTATATTAATGACGGCCATTACTACCGCCTTTGGGGCCGTACCATTGATTCTATCCTTTGGTGCTGGTTCAGAAACTCGTACGGTCATTGGTATTGTGGTGCTGACGGGCATTATTGCCTCGACTGTATTTACCTTGATCATCGTACCCGTTATGTATCGCTTGTTGGCTCGCAATACACAGTCACCACTCGCAATGGAGACAGAGCTAAATAAACAACTTGAAGCTAACAGCAAGGATTGAATTACAGTACGAGGTTATGCACTACCCAAAAGTTAACGTTTATGTTGAATTAAAGTTAATTTTTGGGTGACGCATTAAGTGTTATTTTGCTGACACAGTACTTTTAAGATTGTTTTTATTTCTACCATACCTAAACTAATCACCGATCTAATTTCATCCATTGCGATTAGGCCAACAGACTTGCCTGCCGCTGGATTCACAACCAAACACAGACTCGCGTAAGGAATATTTAATTCGCGCGCGAGGGCGGCTTCTGGCATCCCGGTCATGCCAACCACGTCACAGCCATCATTCTCTAAGCGTTTAACCTCGGCAATTGTTTCAAGGCGAGGGCCTTGTGTTGCGCCGTAGACACCTTCATCACTAAAGCCATTTTTGAGTGGTTGCTGCGATAAAACGTCAATCAATTTTTGGCGCAATGTTTCGTCATAAGGATAACTGAAGTCGATATAATCTAATGGTTTAAAAGTACCATCAAAAAAAGTATGCTCGCGCCCCGCTGTATAATCAATAATTTGGTGGGGTACTGATATGTGACCTGCGATGGCATTTTGGTGAATACCGCCGACAGCATTAACAGCAATGATTTTATCCGCACCCAGCTGTTGCAACGCCAGTAAATTAGCTCGGTAATTAATTAGATGGGGAGCCACTTTGTGAGGGTGACCGTGACGAGGCAAGAATAATAATCGCTGACCGTGCAACTCGCCTTCAACAATGTCACCACTGGGTTTACCCAGCTCGGTAGTAATGTCTGTATGAATTTTTGTATTAACCAGTTCAGTAAACTCAGTTAAACCTGTTCCACCGATGATTGCGTAAGTGTGCACGTATTAGCCTTTTATTAAAAAATTACGGGACTGAATGAACCACGGGTCTTAAGAAGTTGCAGCCAGAAGATCATTGGCAAGGCGGCTATGTTCAAGCCACAGATCACTTTGATAAAGCTCACCTTCAATAGAACGTTGAGCTTTCATAGTGTCTAGGCTTATTAATGGCCACTGTTGGTCACGTACGGTATCCACAATTTCTTGTGCGGCTTCTCTGTGATTACAAATCAAGAGTACATTGCAGCCCGCATTTTTTGCTTTTTCAGCACGAATAGCAGGAGGCCCAGATGCCGCGGCGCCTTCCATCGATAAATCATCGCTGTAAATTAACCCTTTAAACCCTAACTGCTGGCGCAAAATAGTCTGTAGCCATATAGTTGAAAACCCGGCGGTAAACTCCGCATCAACATCGGGATAAATAACATGCGCTGGCATAATAGCGCTAAGCTGGCCGTCTTGGATTAATTGTTTAAAAGGTATTAAGTCTTGCTGGTCGAGAACATCATACGGTCTTAAATCTTTGGGTAACGTTTTATGCGAATCGGCTTTTACATAGCCGTGACCAGGAAAGTGCTTGGCAGTCGCTGACATACCCGCGTTTTTCATGCCGTTAATGAACGCCTTTGAAAGCACATAGACATCGTCAGGGCGTGCAGAAAATGCTCGATCACCAATGACATCTGACCGCTCAAAGTCCAAATCTAAAACAGGTGCAAAACTAATATCAATACCGTGGTGTATTAATTCTGCAGCCATTAACCAGCCAAGAGAATAGGATTCTTTAAGAGCTCGGGTTTTATTAAGATCATAAGATTCACCCAAACGTCGCATCGCCGGTAAACGTAAAAAGCCATCACGGAATCGCTGTACCCTGCCCCCTTCTTGATCGACAGAGATAATAAGATCAGAACGCAGTGCTTTAATGCTTTTGCATAATGACTTTAGTTGATCAGGGTCACTGTAATTTCGGCTGAACAATATAAGGCCCGCAATTTCAGGCTGTCGTAAAAAAACGCTGTCCGCTGGCGTTAATTCAGTGCCCGCAATATCAGCCACTACACAGATTGACATGGAATTCTCGCAAAGGTTGATTCTTGAATCCAGATTGATGTGCCCACACTGAGCGCATCAAAGAGTTTAATAACATCACTATTGCGCATGCGAACACAGCCGTGTGATTCAGCAACCCCCATAGGTTCGGTATCGGGGGTTCCGTGAATATAGATGTATCGCTGCATGCTGTCGACATTGCCAAATCGGTTATGGCCAATCTCACAGCCACTCAACCATAAAATGCGTGTTAAGATCCAATCACGTTTAGGAAACTGTTCTGCTAGTGCAGAACTGTAGATTTCACCCGTGGGGCGTCGACCTATAAAGACAGTATTTTCAGGTTGACCATAGCCAATCTTAGCCCGAATTTGATGCCAACCTAAGGGCGTTTGATTAGAACCCTTTTGCTGACCAATCCCCAACTTAGACGTTGAAATAGAATACTCGATCACGCGGACATCATAGATTAAACGCATTCGCTGATCTTGAATTGAAATCTCTACTTGCGTGGGTGTTTGAGTATTAATCATCTCCAACATTCACCATTAAGCCCGAGGCTAAGAAAGGCATTAACTGAGAGATTACTTCTTTAACATCAGATGGTTTGCCCAAGTCATGTTCTGCCATCGCCATTAGCGAATCGACACTCGACATGGTAAACACGGCAGCACCCAGCATAAAGTGAATACGCCAAAAACGTTCCATGGGGGTTAATTCAGGCGTCACTCTATTAATTTCTTTCATATAACGACGAAAAACTTCGCCATATTCACTGGTCAAAAACTTACGTAGATGGCCCTGACCTTGGCTGTAAGCTAATCCCAATAAACGCATGAAGACGCCAAACTTTACGGGGTTTTCAAGACCTGATTTGTTTAAGGTAATGACTAATAATTTTAATAGTTGATCCGGGGTATTTTCCCGTAACTCTATGATGTCTAGCTGCTCTGAGAACTGAACACTAAAAGGCGTTAAATAACGAGCAAATATAGCCTGTATCAATGATTTCTTAGAACCAAAGTGATAATTGACTGCTGCTAAATTAACACCTGCCTTTGTCGTTATATTTCTCAACGATGTCTCGGCAAATCCTTTTTCAGAAAATAATGCTTCCGCCGCATCTAATATGCGCTGCGCGGTTTCTTTCTGTGCCATAACAATCCAAATTAATATTTGTAAAATTCAAACATACGTTTTAAACAGTTTGAGTGCAAGCAATTCTCAGCACCAAACATCAAGACTGTGTAACCGTTCTTTAAGAAAAAATGATTGAAAGGCTTTACAGAATAAAAAACACTGTATATATTTACACCCACTGTATAGATAAACACTACTAGCAACGTATTAGGAATCAACATGATTAAGCTTACCGCTCGCCAGCAAGAAGTTCTTGATCTTATTAAGGACGCCGTAGAAACAACAGGCTTCCCACCCACTCGTGCAGAGATTGCCGATAAACTTGGATTTCGCTCACCTAATGCCGCAGAAGAACACTTAAAAGCCTTAGCTCGCAAAGGCGCGATCGAAATGATGCCTGGAGCCTCACGAGGTATTAGGGTGCTAGAGAGCCCTCAATTAGGTTTACCCATCATTGGTCGTGTTGCGGCTGGCGAACCCATATTGGCACAAGAGCATATCGAAGATCACTGTAAAATACCGGCTAATTGGTTTAAGCCAAGCGCTGATTTCTTGTTAGAAGTGCATGGCGAAAGCATGATCAATATTGGCATTATGGACGGTGACCTAATTGCGGTACATAAAACAGAGGTCGCTCGTAATGGACAAATCGTTGTTGCTCGAGTTGAAGATAATGTCACAGTTAAGCGTTACCAGAAAACACGTAATAAAGTGACACTGCTCGCTGAAAATGATGATTTTGACCCTATTGAAGTCAACTTAAAAGATACAAACTTTGCGATTGAAGGTTTGTATGTCGGTGTGATTCGCCGCAACTAAAAGCACTACTTAAAAGCCAAATTTTTTTATTAATACAAGGAGTTAAATATGCGCCAATTACCACTAGGCATTCAGAATTCTGAGTTAACCCTAAGCAGCCGTCTTGGAAAAGTTGAATCAAGTACTTGTGCTTCAAACAAGAATACTACGATCAATTCAGTTTCAAACAATGCAGGTATTAGTGAAATCATTCTGGCCGCTGATAGTGCTCTTCAGCCTATCTACCTATTACCCTTGTTATCGCAAATGTCTTTGGATAAGCGTTGGTTAATGTGGTTAGCAGATGAACCATCAATTAATCGCCACTGGGTTGCCTCTTTAGGCATTGATGCCTCTCAGGTATTGCATATTAATGCTGAGAACGAATGCTTCCATAGAGTATGTTGCAAGGCACTCGCCGCAGGCACGGGACACCTTATTATTGAGTGGCCTGGCCAGATCAGTACGGGTGAACTAGCCGAGCTTGAAGATGCTGCAAAGGTAGGTTCCAGTCACGCACTGCTGATTCGTCGCAGATAATTTCGTGACGGACTAGTGAATTATTCCTGAATTTTCTGGTTCAGTCATAATCTCATCCTGTTCGATGTCGAGACCGGATAATTCACTTACCTTACTCACACCTGCTTCAATCATCGCGTGTGCTACTTCGATATGATTATTTTTCAATCCTTCTTTTGCTTCTTCTGAGAACTGAATTTTAACAATCAACTCTTCTGATTCTTCATCGGCTCTACGCAAACCAATATCGCCATTGGACAATTCTACGATTTCAAAAAAATCAGCCATATTACTCACCTCAACTTATAGCCTGCTAAATTTATGCACGCTGGATACAAGGAACTAAAATATAAAATCTAGGATAGAAACACCCTAGAAGTCAAAAAGAACACACTTTAAACCATCAACACTCTTGACGGTTGTTGCGCTGCATATCAATCATGTCATACATTGATTGGTACCAGTCACGTAAGGGCAATGACTGGGCTGTTTGATCGTGCAACTTGATCATACTAAGAGTTTGCGGCTGAGGCACAGGCCTGTTGTCTTTCTTACTGCAATACTCGAAAGCTGACTGTAACTGGCGAAGCCAGCTAAAGTCATCAAGTTCTAACTGACGCAGTTCGGTCATTTCTCCTGTTGCCACAGGAACCAATTCCATCAAATGCTGCAATGACGAAAATGAATCACGATACTGAGCGATCTCAGCGACCTCATGCAAATAAGACTGATACGTTAAAACCAACTGAAACAAAACAGATTCTTGCAGAGCGATGGCCAGCACCGGATCTGAAGCAGATTCTTCAACCTGCTCTTGGTTTTCTAGTAATAACCTTGCTTGATAAAGCTTTTGATTACTGTGTACCAACCACTCAGCCATTAAAAATCAACCTTTAAACCGAAGTGTATGCCCTGTTCCAGCATGAATGCTTTTTTAATGTCTTCAATTTTATAACGGCTATAACGGTAACCCATGTAAACGCGAGCGGTTGGTAATAGACCATACTGAATACGAATATCAGCGTCAGTTAGATTCTCGGTGTCGTTAAAAGAAACGACGCTCGGCGCGTAATAAAGATAACCCGCAGTACTTAGACCCGGAACTTGAGATATTTGGTAACGATAAAAACCACCCACACCCAGTGCACCACCGTCTATATCGCCGTTTTTAAAGCCAAAGATTCGTCCGCCAACACCAATATATAAAGGGCTATTAGGCTCACGTACATCAACAACGTGCATACCCAGCGCCAGTAAATCGCCATCGTCTTCGTGGTGCATAATGCTTGCAGAAATATGCAAACCAGAACCTACTTTAGTCGCGTCATAGGCAAGGCGAGCTGAATCGTTCGCTAAACTTAGATCAACGGAGCCCCCCGCTAAACTTTGCATACTGATTGACAATAATAAACCTGAAAATATAACCTTTAATGCTTTCATATTTCTCACAACCCAATTTTTTACTCATTATACCAGATGCTCTCTCGTTTGAGAAAACACGGTAAACTCTTATAAAAAAACAGCGCCTGTAGGCGCTGTTATTAATATAATACTGCAATTAAAGACGTTTTACTTCATTAAGTCATGCAACAACTTGTTCAATTTAGCGACATACTCAGCGGGCTTTTGCAGCTGGCTACCTTGTGCCAATTGCGCTTGACCGTAGATCACGTGAGCTAAATCATTAAAGCGACTTTCATCTTGCTCTTTATCCATCGTAGCGATTAATGGATGATTTGGATTTACTTCAAGTGTTGATTCTGCTTCAGGAACTTCTTGCCCTGCTGCGGCTAACATCTGGCGCAAACTATCATTCATATCGTTTTGGCCAACGACTAAACAAGCAGGAGATTCGGTTAAACGAGCGGTAACACGCACCTTACTCACTTCGCCTTTAAGAGCAGCAGCAATACGTTCAACCAAACTCTTATTATCTTCAGCTAACGTTTCAGCAGCCGCTTTTTCTTCTTCACCCGTTAATTCATCAAGGTCTAGTTCACCCTTGGTGATGTCTTGGAAAGACTTGTCTTTGAAGTTAGCTAGATGGCTTACCATCCATTCATCGACACGCTGAGTCAGCAACAATACTTCGATGTTATTTTTCTTAAAAAACTCTAAATGCGGGCTGTTAAAGACGGCATTGTAATTTTCACCCGTTACGTAGTAGATCTTTTTCTGATCTTCTTTCATGCGTGAAATATAATCAGTTAAAGACACTGTCGCGGCATCAGATTCGCCTTGAGTACTGGCAAAGCGGAATAAACTGGCGATTTTTTCTTTATTAGCAAAATCTTCAGCTGGGCCTTCTTTCAAGACTTCACCGAACTGTGCCCAGAATTTTGCGTACTTCTCTTCGTCTTTTTTTGCCATCTTAGTTAGCATGTCTAAAACACGCTTAGTCAGGGCAGAACGAATAGAATCTACATTTTTATCTTGCTGAAGAATTTCACGAGAAACGTTCAGAGACAAATCATTGGAATCTAAGATCCCTTTAACGAAGCGTAAATAAAGCGGTAAAAACTGCTCTGCTTCGTCCATGATGTAAACACGCTGGGTATACAGCTTTAATCCTCTTGCAGCATCACGATTCCACAAATCCATAGGAGCTTGAGATGGAATATACAATAGGCTGGTATAATCTAGCTTACCTTCAACCTTGTTATGCGACCATGCCAAAGGCTCTAGCCAATCGTGGGATACATGCTTATAAAACTCTGTATATTCTTCGTCACTAATATCGGATTTAGACTTAGTCCATAGAGCTTGTGTATCATTTACAGCTTCTGGAATTTGCTTATTCTCGCCATCAGCATCTTCACTGCTAACGTCTTGCGGCAAGAAAATTGGAATCGCGATATGGTCTGAATATTTCTTAATCAAGGTACGTAGGCGAGAACTATCAGCAAACTCATTTTCATCATCTTTTAGATGTAAAATAACGCGAGTTCCACGCTCAGCTTTTTCGATGTTTTCTAAGCTAAATTCACCTTCACCTTGTGACTGCCAGCGAACGGCTTCATCAGCTGCCAACCCTGCACGGCGAGTTTCAACAACCACATCTTTAGCAACAATGAATGATGCATAAAAACCTACACCAAACTGACCAATTAACTGTGAATCTTGTTTTTCATCACCGCTTAGCTTGCCTAAAAACTCAGACGTTCCTGATTTAGCAATAGTTCCTAAGTGATTCACAACATCTTCACGGCTCATGCCAATGCCGTTATCTTCAATTGTGACGGTATTTTTTTCTTTATCAAAATCAATATGTACCGCTAACTCACCATCGCCTTCATAAAGATCGGCATTTGAAACAGCTTCAAAGCGTAATTTATCGCAAGCATCCGATGCGTTTGAGACGAGCTCGCGTAAGAAAATTTCTTTATTGGAATACAATGAATGGATCATTAAATGAAGTAATTGTTTAACTTCAGTTTTAAAGCCCATAGTTTCTTTTTGAGTTGCAGTCATTTGATCTCCTTAGTTCTGAACAATCACCCTTGAACAATCAAGAATGTCTTAAATAGATGGCTACTGATTTAGCCTTGTTACAGAAATGAGGACGGACAGTCGAATTTCAAGGGAGTAGAGTGCGAAAAGAGAAGTAAAAGAGTGGAGTAAATCAAAATTCCTACCCGTGGCCTTAGCTAATCTAAAACCACCGATCTAATTTTACCTATTTTTTAGCCAATAAAAAGTGAGCACGAGCTGTCGCAATAGGGTTTGCACGATCATTTTGCCATGCATTAATAGAAACATTAGCCACTCGAGTGCCCTGACGCCAAACCTGGCATTCAGCAAACGTATCTTGGTCTCGCCCTGCTCTTAAATAGTCCAAAGAGAAGTCGACAATTTTAGGCATTAAGGGCGTATCCATAAACATCAACAGATTAATAGCGCCCGCAAGCTCCATAAAGCCACCAATCACACCGCCATGAATGGCGGGTAAAATGGGATTACCAAGATTATCGATGTTTCTGGGCAGTTTAAATATAACATTATCGCCAAAACGCTGAAATTCGAAGCCGATATAACCCGCGTAAGGAATGCTATCGACCAGAGGTTGAAAGTCACCACTGATTTGGGCTTGCTGAATCGTATCTTGAAAGCTCATTAAGACTCCCCTTCCGTTTTCGTCGCAAACTTATTAATGCGCTTCTGATCAGTGACTTTTTTAACTGTTCTCACTAAGGGCTCCGTGCCCATAAAAATACTCGCATCTCCACTTTCAATAACACCCCTAAATTCAGGCGGTGTCATTTCTGCACCAATGCGCATGAAGGTAGCATTACATTTAGCGACTAAGGTATTGTCTACTTCTTGCCTTACTTGGCACTCGGTAAATATCACATTGTTAGTGATGCGCGATACAGAAGCATGGGCAACGAGATCTAAACCTGGCTCGGATGCTTTCATGTAATCGACGCGTAGATCCAGAGTAGGACACAGTTCCATGCCTTCAAGTGCAACAAAGCAAGCCGTTCCACAAGCGGTATCCATTAACGTTGTTAAAGCCCCACCATGAATAATGCCCATCATCGGATTGCCAATAATGTCATCACTGTACGGTAAGCGCATTTGTAAGCTGGTCTTATCAGTCTGAAGAACTTTAAGCCCTAACAACTGGCAATGACGAAGAACGGAGATAAAACGTTCTGCCTTTTGCTGATTTGTTATATTCATCAATCAATACATCACTTTATAAAATTTGCATGCCTTCTAATGCTTCTAGCAATTAATAAACTGAAGCTGAAGACGCCTATAATTGAGCGTGGTTATACCTTATTCTAATTGAGGATAAAACCAGAACCTTTGTTAAAAAAATCTCTTTGCTCAAACATTAAGCCCGTAAATATCGAAATAAGTGCTGAAAAAATCAGCAGATACAAAAAAGGACGCTAAAAGCGTCCTTTTTTGTATAACACTTACGTGTTTATT
>JBNMPQ010000044.1:0-13411 GCA_051276935.1 Oleispira sp.
TGTTTTGTATACAGAAATGGTCACCACCGGTGCGATTATTCACGGCAATAACCGTGATCGCTTCTTAGGGTATGGCAAAGAAGAACATCCTATTGCCCTTCAGTTGGGTGGCAGTAATGCCAAAGAGCTGGCTGAATGCGCGAGATACGCTCAAGAATGGGGTTATGACGAAGTAAACCTCAACGTTGGCTGCCCTAGTGATCGCGTACAAAACAATATGATTGGTGCATGTTTAATGGGCCATCCGCACATAGTGGCAGACGGTATCAAAGCCATGCAAGACGCTGTGGATATTGATGTCACAGTAAAACATCGCATTGGTATTGATAACCAAGACTCCTATCCTGAGCTGGTTAACTTTGTTGGCACCGTCGCTGATACAGGATGTAAAACGTTTATCGTTCATGCTCGAAAAGCTATTCTTCAAGGCCTATCACCAAAAGAAAATCGTGATATTCCTCCATTAAAATACGATTGGGTTTATCAGCTAAAGCAAGACTTCCCTGATTTAGAGATTTTAATCAACGGGGGTTTGAATAAGCTTGATCAAATGCAGGAGCAACTTGAGCATTTAGATGGCGTCATGGTTGGCCGCGAGGCGTATCACAACCCCTACATAATGGCAGAAGTTGATAATCTCTTTTATGGCAGAGACAAAACTATTCCTTCTCGCCATAAGATTGTTGAAGACTTTATGCCATACATAGAAGAACAGCTTTCTAAAGATATTTATTTATCGCACATTACTCGTCATATTCTAGGTATTTTCCATGGACAACCAGGAGCCCGCCAGTTTCGTCGGTACATCAGTGAGAATGCCCATAAGCGGGGTTCTGGTATTGAAGTATTGCGCACTGCATTAAGTAAAGTGCCTACCGAAGCTGAAAATGAAGTCAATCGCTTAGAATCGTTGGCTCGCCGAGCTGCTTTTGATCAAGTTTAAGTTATGATCCGCCATTGAGAGTTATATCTTAATGGCGAAAATACCCTTCGCCAACAATCAATCCAACTTCTATTACTCATTTTATCTAACTTGCTTGACACGATTCGTTAAAAAGTAGAAGGTTATAGTTAACGGTATAAACTTATACTTTTCAATAATTAAACTTTGCCACTTACCGTTTCATAAAAAGCTATTAGCACTTAAAGGGATTCCCATGTCAGCGCAAGCCAATAATAAATTAGAAGCACTTAAAGCGATTACAACTGTCGTTGCCGATACTGGCGATATCGAAGCCATTAAACAATTTAAACCCGTTGATGCGACCACAAACCCCTCTTTAATTTTAAAGGCAGCAAAGCTTCCTAATTACCAACACCTTATCGAAGAAGCTATTGACTGGGCACTACACATTAAAGGCAGCGATAAAAGCAGTAAAACAACGCTAGAAAATGTAGGCGATAAGCTCGCCGTAAATATTGGCTGTGAAATTCTTACCAGCATACCCGGCGTTATTTCTACTGAAGTTGATGCCCGTTTATCTTTCGATACCCCAGCCACCATTGCCAAAGCGCGGAAGCTAATTCTTCTTTACCAAGATGCAGGCATTCATTCAGACCGCATTTTAATAAAAATAGCGGCCACCTGGGAAGGTATTCAAGCGGCAAAAGTTTTAGAAGCTGAAGGGATTCATTGCAATCTGACCCTCCTTTTTCACTTCGCCCAAGCTCAGTCATGTGCAGAAGCCGGCGCAACATTAATCTCCCCTTTCGTAGGGCGAATTTTAGACTGGTATAAAGCCAATAGTGGTCAAACAGAATACTCTGCTACTGAAGACCCTGGGGTTATTTCTGTTACCGAAATTTATAACTTTTATAAAACCCATGATTTTAAGACAATTGTAATGGGGGCTAGTTTCAGAAATATAGGCGAGATTGAAGAACTTGCAGGTTGTGATCGTTTAACCATAAGCCCTGAATTACTTGCTCAACTAGAAGCTGATACTCGCCCGCTGGTGCAAAAACTTTTTCCAGCAAAAGAAACCTCAGAAGCACCTGAGTTAATGAACGAAGCCAAGTTCCGCTGGGAGATGAGCAACGACCCAATGGCTCACGATAAACTTGCAGATGGTATTCGTCGCTTTGCGGCTGATCAAGAAACACTGGAAGTTATGCTAAGCACAAAAATTGCACAGCGCCATTGAACAGTAAGAACACAGCGTCATAAACAGAACTCTGGCGAAAGAGAATACGAGGAAATAATATGATCAGTAAACTATTAGCATTTTTTCAACAAGAAGAAATAAAAACAGAAAGCCATAAACCTGAATTAGCCGCCGCAGCCTTGCTGGTTGAAATCATGAATGCCGACCATGATTTATCGCCAGCTGAATCTGAAAGTATTAAAAATATTTTATTCGACACACTATTCATTACCGCCGACGTTGCCGATAAACTATTAGAAACGGCTAAAAAAGAGGTCCATGAAGCCACAGACCTTTTTCAATTTACGGGTGTGATTAATACAAGTTACCGTTATGAAGAAAAAGTCAGCTTAATCGAATCTCTGTGGAAAGTTGCTTATAGTGACAACCAACTGGATAAATACGAAGAGCATATGGTGCGTCGTATAGCAGATTTACTGCATGTGTCGCACAGTGATTTTATGCAAACCAAAAATCGTATTAAAGCGGCGAGTGAATGACCTCTTTAATAAACACTTCATTAAACTCAACGAAAAATACGGTTCAAAGCACAGACCTCGTCTTAGCGTTTGATGCGTTAGCGTTAAGCTTGGCTAAGTTCTGTGATGTGCTCAGCCAACAGCAACCTCAGTGCTGGGTTGCACTGGGTGAAGACGAACAGAATCTAGATCTCCTTAAGAAAGCTCGCAGCTATTACCAAGATATCTGGTATCGAGATCAACAAGACGGACGAGAAACAAGAAGTTGCTATGGATTAGTAATGGCAAGTGAAAAGATGATCGCTCTTGCCCAAGAAATCAATCTAGCCAAAGATAACTTTAAAACGCTGGTACAAACGATACAAAAAACGGATAAAGACCTTTGGCTGAGTCAAAAAGCACAATTAAATACGCGTCATAAAACCTTACGTAATCAGCTTTATTATACGGGACTCGGCCGCATTCATTTAAAGCAGCTGTATCGCCATATCCCCATCCTTGCGCACCGCCCTGAGAAAATTGGTTTTACTTGGTACAGCAATGGTCGCAGTATAAAAAAGCTGACTGTTGCTCAAGCTGAAACCAAGTTGCTTGCGATGGGTGAAGATAAAACGCACATACAACAGCAACTGCAAAAACTAAATACTCTCCCCCAGCATGAAGTACTCGCACAAATTCAAACTCAAGTACCCGTGGTACGAGCCAACCTAGTGTTCAGATTATTAAATGAAAAGGGCCATGCTGAAATCGTACGCAAAGCGATGAATGTCTCTCTTCCACTACTAGTACCGGAAGAAAGTAATCCGTTGCTGCCCGTGTTTAATCAAATAGATGAACAACCGCCTATCGCACGCACACGGATTGCGAGAAGTGATTTTAAAATTTGTGAGGACGTTTTTTTACCCAGTTTGCGAGTGCATAGGTATGTTTAATTAATAAAACTTAAATTGAAACACTGATACACCTCACAAGTAACAACTTCTGTGGTGTATCAGTTTTAATTAAAGCTTGTTCAAACCGTTCAACGCAGCAATACGATACGCTTCTGCCATTGTCGGGTAGTTAAAGGTCGTATTAACGAAGTATTTCAATGTATTCCCTTCGCCTTTTTGACTCATTATCGCCTGGCCAATGTGTACAATCTCGGCCGCTTGGTCACCAAAACAGTGAACGCCAAGAAGCTCTAAAGTATCACGATGAAAAAGAATCTTCAGCATACCCACACCTTCGTGTGTTATCTGTGCACGAGCAATATTCTTGAAAAATGCCTGACCTACTTCATATGGCACTTTTGCCTCTGTTAGCTCACGCTCATTTTTACCAACCGAGCTAATCTCAGGAATAGTATAAATACCGGTAGGCACTTCGCTAACAAAACGAAAGTCTTCCATATCGGTAATGTCTGCTGCTGCAGCACGTCCTTGGTCGTAAGCAGCGGATGCCAATGCAGGCCAACCGATCACATCCCCAATTGCATAAATGTGGTCAACCGCTGTACGATAACTTTGATCAACATCTAACTGCCCTCGAGAGTTTGCCACTAAGCCCGTATTTTCAAGCCCAAGATCTTTAGTATTACCCGAACGTCCAGCAGCCCATAAGAAAGCATCTGCTTTTACTTTTTTACCAGATTTCATTTTTAAGGTAACGAATTTATCGTTAGCTTCAACAGAATCAAAATCTTCATTGTGACGAATCAACGCTCCCTTATCGCGTAAGTGATAACTTAACGCGTCAGAGATTTCATCATCTAAGAAATTCAATAAGCGGTCACCTGGATGAATCAAATCAACTTTAACGCCGAGCCCAGAAAAAATAGACGCGTACTCACAACCAATAACACCCGCCCCATAAATAATCATCGTACGTGGCGTATGTTCAAGACTTAAAATACTGTCGGAGTCGTATACACGATCATGATCAAAGTCGATGTTAGCAGGACGCCATGGGCTAGAACCCGTGGCAATAACAATCTGATCAGCATGCAAACGCACATGATTAGTTGATGCAGGGCTAAAGACATCAAGGGTATTAGGGTCCACAAATTTTGCGTGGCCGTTGTAAAGGTTAACTCGGTTTCGTCCGTAAAACTCAGTACGCACCTTGACTTGCTTAGCAATTACATCTTCTGCATTGCGTAATACCTGCGGGAAAGAAAAAAAACGAGGCTCTCCAATGTCACGAAACATTGGGTTAGTATTAAACTGAATTATTTGTGTTACAGAATGACGCAGTGCTTTTGATGGAATTGTTCCTAGGTGGGTACAGTTACCGCCGACCATGTTACGGGTCTCAATGACCGCAACTTTTTTACCTTTTTTCGCAGCATTCATTGCTGCTCCTTCCCCTGCTGGGCCCGACCCAATAATTACTACGTCGTAATGAAAATCTGCCATCTTTTTATTCCGCCCTTATGGCTGCAATCACGCATGTGATTTTGATTACTTTATGATTAATACATCATTGTACTCATTATTACAGGTTATAACTTAACAAGTATATGATCTTAATCACTCATCCTTATAGAACACTTAACGAATTTCTATAAGTCGTCTGTTTATCTAGTCCTCGGTTTTCTTTGACGCATCATAAAAAAGATCTTCTGCTTCTTGGCGAGCAGGGTCTTTAATGGAATCGCATTTTTGAAGATCCCCACCGCACACATCGCAGGCACCTTTCATTCCTACCGCTGACATTCCACCACAAGAACCACTAATAGGCTTGCCACCCAACAATATACCTGCGGACATGAATACTACAAATAGCACCATCACGATAAAAACGATCAATAATGTTGTCATACAAACTCCACTTATCTAATACAACTTTAGTCTAGTCTTAACTTTTCAAATTGGTGGCTACTTAATTGCTGATAGCCATTATGGGTACGAACAATAAAGTACGCCGCTAAATCATAGGTCTCTGCCATCTCTAAACCTTTCTCAGCACCTAGGACAGTCAATGCAGTCGCCCAAGCATCGGCTAGTGCTACTGACTCATGCAATACCGAAACAGACGCTAAATTATGTTTCACAGGATACCCCGTTCTCCCATCAATTGTATGCGAGAAACGTTTTCCATCCTGCTCGAAGAAATTACGATAGTCACCCGAAGTTGCCAACCCCATATCTGATAACGGTATAATGACCTGTACGCTTCGTCCATCATCATTCGGTGCTTCGATCGCAATGCGCCAATGTTTGTTTTCAGGTTTAAACCCCTTGGCAATAATTTCGCCTCCGACCTCAACCAAATAACTATCGACGCCTTGCTCTTGTAATAAGTTCCCTAAATCGTCGACAGCATAACCTTTGGCGATTGCCGACAAATCCAAATAACGAGGGGTTGCTAAACGTAACTGAAAAACGCCTTCTTGCGCTCGTAGACTGATCGCGTCAGATCCTACCTTAGCCAACAACCTATTAATTTCAGATAACTCAGGAATTTGATCATTGGTTTTATCTGGACCAAAACCCCATAAGTTGACCAAAGGCCCGACGGTAATGTCAAAAGCTTTGTCAGACTGCTCGTTAACTTGCTTAGCCATAACTAAGACTCGATACAGACCCACACTAATATTTTGCCAATGTGGGTTGAAATTGTGATTAATTAGAGACAATTCGGACTGAGAATCATAAGTCGACATGCTTTTATTGATGCCGATTAAACGCTGATCCACCTGCTGCTTTAGTGTTTTCTTCTCAAGTTCTAACGCAACATTATCGTGTGTTTTCGAGACCCAACTAATATGATAATCAGTACCCATCGTTGGACCTGAAATTTTACTAATGTGAGATTCTGATGATTGACTGCAACCGCCCAACAGCAGGCTTGCTAGTAATAAACTGCCATAAATGAATACTTGAACAAGATACATTCGATGATTTGCTTTAATGCCCATACTGACTACTTAACAAAAAGAAAATTGATAATACAAAGTATAACGGATTGTGAATAATGAACCCATAGAAAACCAAGATAAAGTATCGAATTGATCATAATGGCTATTAATTAAGAGATAGCCATTCCTAAATGACTATAAAGGCATATGGATTTAAACGCGTATGCTTTAGAATACAAAAAACACTTGAGAACATCATGACCGTAATGACTGAAGAAATGCTTGAGCTGGTCGCCCAGCGTTTCCGTTTATTAGCCGACCCCATGCGCTTACGAATTTTACATGAGTTACAACAAGGAGAGTGCAGCGTTGGCACATTAGTGGAACGAATCGGTGCGTCTCAGCCCAACATATCTAAGCACCTTGCAAGCCTTAGAGGACAGCAAATGGTTAAGCGCCGCCAAGAAGGTAATATGGCTTATTTCAGTATCGCAGCACCGTATATTTTTAGCTTGTGCGATACCGTATGCAACAGCATGAGAGAAGAGTTTGAAGAAAAACAGAACTTGCTATTAAAAAACCCAATCACTTAGTAAACTTGGCTAAACGATTTGCTTAGCCAAATTCATAACCGCAATACGACGTTCGCCTTCGGCCGTTAGCTGCCAAGCGTTACGAGCTGCTCGTTGATTATTTTCGATCAGGTCATGCTCAGACCATTGAACTAGCAAACCCTGAAACTGTTCACGATTAATGCGAATATCGTCAACCGCATGAGAGGAAGGGTGTTGCTGCAATAGGCGTCGCTTAACTTCAGTTACAACCAACTTTTCCAACACGCCTCGCAATCTGTCTTCACTACTAGCGACTTTCATCGCCTCACCGACCTCACCGAAAATAGCATCCCAACGTAATGAGACCGATACCTCTTCAAGGGTATTATTTCCAGCTTCGTAAACATTGGCCGAAAACTTCATTCGCATGAGCTGACGTGTTTTCAACATCCACTGTTTATTATCAACCTTACTCGTCGCTGGCTTGCCTGCAACTGAAGCCGGAATGGTTTTAACGGCATCGAGCTTTAACCAGCCTCCGGTTTTGCTAGCAAGAGCGCTCACTACTGCAGTTTTTACATGCGACAACAGCTCTTCTCTCAAGTGCCATAAACGAAAAGGATTTTTTGAAATCAGACCATGGAATCCAGACAAACGTCTTTGATCTTCTGTTTGTTGCTGAGTAGGTAACAAATTTTTAACAAAAAACAACACGGGTTTAGATAATGATTGTGCATGCACTAACTCACGATGCAAATAACTAATGCCTGTCGGCGCCATAGGCCCATATTCGTCACCTAGAATCATAATAACAAGGTCAGAGTCTTCAATTTGCGAACGAGCCAGATTCCAATCGTAAGGGGAAGTATCTTCTCTACAAGGAAAACCACAACAAAGAATACCCATACGCGCTAACTGACGAGTCACCTCATAACGCTCACTCTCTAAACCTTTATGGTTTGATGCGACGTACACTAAAAAACGCTTAGTCTGCGTCATTAAATCCTCTCATCCATTATTGTTCTTCTTTTTTAGACCGCTAAGTTTATTTTTCACTATCCCTTAGATTAAGGCAAACACTTTCAGTAAGTAAATGGCGATACTAATGGTAAAAAGAGAAATTAGTGTCGTTAAAGCCACAATATTAGCCGCTAACGTATGATTACCCCCAATGGTCCGCACCATGACAAACGAAGCGGCGGCCGTTGGACTGGCAAACATCAAAATCAAGCACCCTAGCTCAATCCCTCTAAAGCCTAATGAATAAGCTATGATTGAGACAATCGCAGGCATAAGCAAAAGTTTTATAATGACCGCCACCCAAGATAATAATTGGGTATCTTTTAATGCTTTAAAACTTAACGAACCGCCAATACACATCAACGCCAGTGGCAATGTCATCGCAGCCAAATAATCAATACTGCGCATAACCACATCAGGCAGGGTAATTTGCCAATAAGCAAATGGCAAGGCCAATAAGATAGCAACAATTAAAGGATTAGTAATAACACCTTTTAATATAGCCAACCATTTTAACTCAGAATCCTCACTGGCGGCGTGGGTTAGTGCGTATATAGACAGTACATTATACAAGGGTGTAATCACGGCCAGTAACAAAGCCCCCACCGCTAAACCTTCGTCTGCAAATGTAGTAACGCAAAACGCCAGTCCTAAAATACCCAAATTTGAACGGAAACAACCTTGAACAAACACCCCTAGATTATGTTTATCCGTTATCAGCGCACGACTGCAAAACCACAGAATAGTAAAACTCACTAAGGTCATTAGTAACGCAAACGTTATTAAACGCGGGTTTCCTATCTGAGCGATGTCCGTACGAACAATGGCAGCAAACATCAATACCGGTAACGCTAAATTAAAAACGATATAGGAAGACTTAGCCGTAAAGGCTTCATCAATTTTATCTCGCCATTTTAGCCATATACCAATAAAAACTAATGAAAATACAGGCAACGTAATTGAGCCTACAAAAACCAACTGCTGCCAATAATTCACTTAAATCCCCAAATCCGTGTATCAAACCATAAACTGCGGTAGAATACTTGAGTACGATTAAACAAATTCGACATCCAGTCCCTAAGATACGACCTGCAAAATGACTCGCAAAAAGAAAACCCGCTCCCTCAAACGTATTCATAGCGTTAAAACTGGTACACCAAGCAAGCTTAAGCGTGACTCTACTACCGATCGCCAGGCAAGCCTAAAAACCAAGGGCAAACCTAAATCTGTTTATCAGAAGTATCTTGATGAGAATCCTGATGCAGTCGAAAAGCAGCAACAACCTATTTCTCCAGAACAAGAAGCTGCAGCATTGGCGATAGAGAAAGCTAAGCTTGAAGCGCTTGAATTACTGAAAGCCAAGTCTAAGAAAAAGTCGAAGCCGAGAAAGTCGGATCGCGAAGCAACGACCGAAACAGAGGCAGAACAAGAACGTGAGCCTGATCTATTAGGACAATTGGACAATAAGAATTTCAACGATTTTTATTAACCATTATTAATTAACGAGTCAGCGTTCATGGCACTTTTGACCACTTCCAATTCCAAATTGGATCTTGATTGCTACCCCAAGGTAAATGCTAATATTCAGCAGCCTTGGGATGCTGCTGACTTGTATCTCATTGAATCAGCGTCGTTTGGTAAGCAACCCGCCATCATCAACGATCAGTGGGGTGCCCTTACATGCTATTTACTGCAACAATTTCGTTCTGTTTACTGCTGGTCAGATTCCTTTTGCAGCCAGAAAGGGATTCGTAATAACAGCCAAAAGTTCGACTTCTCTCCCGCCGTTCTAACGTTGGATGAAGGGATTCTTTCTTTCCCTCAAAGCATTGATAGTCTGTGGATTCAGTGCCCTAAATCCTTTGATCAGCTGCATTGGTGGTTATCCCAAGCTCTAGAACAATTAGGTCCAGGCATAGAGGTTTCTCTTGTGGGTATGGCTAAGCACTTACCTATTAAGTGGTTGAAATGGTTGGAACAGTACAATGACGATTATCAGCAGCACCCGATAACGAAAAAAGCACGGTTGATGACGTTTAAATTGGGAAACAAACTTCCTGTTTTAAAAGTACTCAAAAGCTATCCGGGCCCAGACAATAAAGACGTGAGTGCCCTACCAGGCGTTTTCTCACGTGACCACATGGATATTGGCAGTCGCTTTTTTATTCAGCAGATCAGTCAGCTTAATACACTGTCTGGCAAGGTGATCGACCTGGGGTGTGGTAATGGTTTATTAAGTATTGCCTGTCAGCATTATTTCCCAGCATCAGCAATCAATCTTATCCTATGTGATGACTCCTCGCTGGCCTTACAATCAGCAAAAGATAATTTACTAACGCGTAATTATACCAACGGCGAATTTCATCATACGGATGCATTATTAAACGTATCGACCAAAGCCGATACAATTCTATGCAACCCCCCGTTCCATAGCGGTAATCGCATATCTACCGCTGCTGCTGAACGGATGTTTAGGCAAGCCAGTAATCTGCTAAATAAAGATGGCCAGCTATTGGTGATCGCCAATCGTCATTTGCCGTACGCTCCACTGCTGAAAAAAGGCTTTAAGAATATTAAGCAACTGAATAGCGATGCCAAGTTTGTGATTTATCAATGCACCGACCCATTGCCTGCAAGTCGCTAGGCTATTCTGGCGATGTACAAGCAACCTGCTAATGACGGCTTCTTTGAACTGATAGAAAAGCGCAGTCGGTTTATTACCTTTTGCGAGAAAGTCAGCCGACCTAATGAATTTAAACAGTTCTTAAACCGCCTAAAAAAACAATACCCCGATGCCCGACATTTTTGTTATGGGTTTAGAATAGGGCCTTTAACACAGGCTCAAAGGGGGTTTAGTGATGATGGTGAACCCAGCGGCACTGCTGGCATGCCTATTTTGAACGTCATTGATCACTCTGATTATTCTGATGTTGCCATTATTGTTGTCCGTTATTTTGGCGGAACAAAATTAGGCACAGGTGGCTTGGCTCGTGCTTATAGCGAAGCAGCCAGTAGCATTTTAAAATCAATGAAATGGGTTGAGTTTGAAGCCAAGCAAGAAATAAAATTACTCTGTCAATTTCAGCAAGAACATCAGTTACGGTATTTGATTAAGCAATTGAACGGGGAGATTGTATCGATAGACTATTCACATAAAGTTGAACTCATTATTTCTATTGCAGAAAATACTGATCTAAGCACTCTTGCCTTGTACCGCGTCAATGTGAGCAACGACTGAATCGGATAAATGCTCAGCAATGATTCGATAGCCGTCAGAGCTAACTTCATCAAATTGTAAAATAATACAATAACAGTCTTGAGCGCTGCGCCTAAGGGAAGTGACTTGTCCCAGAGCCGTTAGGTACTGAGGCCTTGGTCCTGAATGTGGGAATAATCCGAGACGAATTTCAAAACCCGAATAACGACCAGGATTTTTGCCACGGCTTTCTATACGAAATAAATAAATCTGCTCTTCATTACAAATAAATTCACACCCACGAGGGGAAAGATGACATGGCCCAACTTTCAGTACTTCTTGCTTGTCGGCTAACAATGTTAAAATAGCTTGATTTTTCATAAACTCACCCTAGAAATCACACTCCACAACATAATCAATAAGCATATTGTTATAAAGCGTATTTAAATTCTGATTAAAAAGTATACGATAGCAAGCAAAACTTCAACAACAAGTAACGAAATAAGCATTGAAAACCGTGCTGAACTTCACATTTCTGACAATTAACTCTCTAAAAAGGCAATTTATGTCCAACTAAATGCGTAACGCTTGCTTCATCACCTTCTTTAGAAAATTAATAAAATACTAAATAAGCGACCAGCAATCACTACACCTTGCTTTGAAGCACTGATAAACTCAGGGTATTACACATGACAATAACACCTTACTTGATTATAGATTATGAATTACTTAAATCATCTGGCACAGTATCTGATACTTATTATACTGCCTTTAATGCTTTCGGCCTGCAGCAGCTCCATTAAATACATTCCTGTTTATCACTCGCCTGACCCAGAAGACATTCAAAAGATTCTTCCAGTGAACAGTTTGAGTATCCAATATTTAGGGGTGGGTGGTCAGTTGTTCCGTTTCGGGCAGCACGCCATTATGACCGCGCCCTCAATTACCAACCCTCATTTCCTTTTACTTGGCCCATTCATGCCGATCAGTGCTGATACCGACATGATTGATCGCCACCTACCCGATGTTAGTAATGTTGAATCAATATTAGTGGGGCATGCCCACTATGATCATTTAATGGACGTGCCCTATGTTATGCAAACCAAAGCTAGAAAAGCACACATCTACGGTTCTAAAACCATGGTCCACAGCATTGCCTCTGCTTTAGAAAAACCTCGTCTTCATGCCCTTAACGATTCGATGGCGGTGCTTAAAACCCCAGGGGAATGGCATTACAATCAATCTAAAACCATTCGATTTATGGCCATAAAGTCCAATCACGCGCCTCATATTATGGGCATCAACTTTATGACAGGCACCTATGAAGAAGACTTGGAGTCCTTACCGTGGCATTCATTCGGCTGGAGAGAAGGTCAAACCTTAGCTTACTTAATCGATTTTTTAGGATCACAAGAAGAAATTCTACATCGAGTATACTATCAAGATTCCGCAAGCCAACAACCTCTGGGCTTGCTTCCTGAACTTGCGGCTAAAGATCAAAAGCGAGTGGATATTGCGATAATCACCCCTGCCTCTTTTAGCCAAGTCGATAATTACCCCGAAGGCATTATGAATAATACTAAAGCCCGCCATTTCATACTGGGACACTGGGAAGATTTTTTTGATAATCAAGAACAAGAAACACAGCGATTCTTGCGCTCAGTCAACTCAAACGACTTTTTTAAACGTTTTAAACATGCTCTGCCCAAAAATAGTAACTGGACAATGCCTTTGCTTTACAATACCCAATACTTTGCTCCTCATGGCAAAATACTCACTCTAGATTAAGCTCATCAATAACAAAATGACCGAGAATTATTATGGATTTTGAAACACTATCACAATGGCGACGAGCAGCTTATTGCGCGGCCATGGCAAGCCGCAACAGCAATCACGTTTTATTATTCAGTGACATGTTAGAACAAGACGCGACACCTTTTACCAAACTACAAAATAAAACATGGGCCTATCTTGAGGGCGAGCTAAAATCAATTGATAATTTAGAACGTTTTTTTAATGAATTTGATCTGTGGCAAACCGAGCTTTTAAAAGAGCAAGACTCGTTTGGTGCAGAAGCGGCCCAACAAGCTTGCCAAAGCCTTTACTCAGCAACCTACGCCCTACTGGACGATAGCGCTAATGATTGCGAATTGGTGCAGTTAAGTAATCAGCAACTG
>JBNMPQ010000045.1:0-13304 GCA_051276935.1 Oleispira sp.
GTGCCAAATGTTCTAAAAAATGCTAGCGTATTACAAGATAGATCCTATTTTTAACGCATTAAGCAAAACAAGGGTATGTGAACATAAATGGATATGACAACCCTACTTTGGAGTGTGTTTTTTGGGTCAATTGGTTTCGGCTACTTTATATACGGTAAGAAACAGTCTCATGCAGTGGCACGATATACGGGTATTGCACTGATGATGTATCCTTATTTCATCCAAAATACAATGGCCTTAATTGTCGTAGGATTTATGTTATTACTATTACCAAAATTTTTAAAACGGTAGCGGCTAGCTCAGAAACAATTAACAATGAGCTTACTAACAACCAAAAGGCTCTTAAAGCAGTCAGGTAATTACGAAAAGTAGCAGTTAAATGCAGCCTATCCATGTAGAATGCACGCCTAATCGCCATTCAGCTGCTTGCATCTCGGATGCATCCCCATCTCTGATACAAGCTTGGAACACCATGAAAAAGACTATCGCGTTAACACACCCTAAAATTAAGACAGCCCGTTTGGTAGAGTCTATTAAGCATGACATCAAAAAGTATCTTGGTAGGGAGCGCAGAAAGACGTTACCAGAAGGTAGTGACTATTGGACATTTGATTGCAAATTCGGCGCTTCTCAAGATGCCGCCGTTGTCATTTTTACGTCTGAGATAAATAAAAAAATTGATGAAGCCACTGAGCAAGAATTGACTGAATTCTATGTTGAGGTTCTAGCAAGAGCTGAAGCGCATAAGCCAAAGACTGATACTGCGTCAGACGAGTAGAATACCCAGCACATTATTAAACTTTAAAACTCGGATATGGCGCTGATTTTACCGCGCTTCCGAGTCTTAAGGTGTTCCACCCCTGCGAGCAACCCCTATCCCTACCGTTTTAACATTCTTTGTCATAAACTGTAATCTTTTTTAAGCGGTTGTTGTATTCATTTAATTTCGCTATAACCTTTAAAACCTAATCTAAAACAAACTGAATCAAAAAAACATGAATAGCCCTCGTAACCACAAACCACGCCCGATGGTAGACCTTATTGTCAGTATCATTCTGCCCTCTTTTATACTTATGAAGTTGAGCGGTGACGATGATTTAGGCGCTAGCGGAGGTCTCATTACAGCGCTTGCTTTTCCTCTTGCATGGGGACTATTTGAATTAATAAGGTACAGAAAATTTAATTTTATCGCGTTGCTAGGCTTGGTTAGTATTTTGCTCACAGGCGGTATTGGCTTATTTGAACTGGATACAAAGTGGTTAGCGATTAAAGAAGCGGCTATTCCCACTTTAATTGGGATTGCCGTATTAGTCTCTACATTCACACCGTATCCGCTCGTCAAAACACTGCTTTTTAAACCTGAGATTATGGATGTCGAAAAGATTAAACTAAAGTTAGAGGCTCATAACTGCACCGACGCTTTTGAAAACCGCTTGCTGAAAGCGACTTATCTGATTGCCGGTTCTTTCGCTTTCTCAGCCACCATGAATTATGTACTCGCAAAATGGATTGTTATCAGCCCTGCAGGAACACCGGCATTTAATGAAGAGCTGGGCCAACTAACGCTATACAGCTACCCGATGATTGCGCTTCCTTCGATGATAATGATGATGGGTATATTCTATTATTTGTGGCGCACTATTCATGATCTAACGGGTCTTAAACTAGAAGAAGTGTTGGTCGCGACGAAGTAAAAATTACGTTGAATACGGATTTAAGATCGATTGATTGAGATCCGTTAATGCAAAAAGGCTTGGTGAAAGCGTATACCTTCAGCAAGCCTTAATTCGGACTATTGCATAAATGTTTTTTTAACAAGTGTCCTTTCTAATAAGCCCCAGCACCGTAAACAAGCTCATAGCTATGACTATAAATCTCTAAGATATTACCAAAGGGGTCTTCCATATAAATCATGCGATAAGGTTTCTCCCCTGGATAGTAATAACGCGGCTTTTCCATTCGCTTCTTACCGCCGGCGGCGACAATTTTCTCAGCCAGTTCTTCAACATTTGGATCTTGCACACAAAAGTGGAAGATGCCTGTTTTCCAGTATTCAAAATTATCTTCTGGGTTAACCTGCCCCTTAAATTCGAACAGCTCTACACCGATACGGTCGCCCGTTGAAAGGTGCGCAATGCGAAATTTATCCCAGTTACTACCAAAGACATCAGTACACATTTCACCAATAGGACTACTATCTTCTACAACTTCCGTTGGCTCCATGATCAAATACCACCCCATCACGTCGGTATAAAACTTAACCGCAGCTTCAAGGTCAGGAACCGATATTCCAATGTGTGAAAAACTGCGTGGATATGTGTTGCTCATGATCTATTCCTCTTAATCGATCCCTATAACCTATTGCTATGGGGTTGTTGATGTTGTAACTAGATTACAAAACAGGCAGTATTAAGTAAAATTATCATCTGAAATACACACGAGTACAATTTGTAATGATTAATCCAGTCTGGCTACGCAGCTTCTGCACACTGGTTGAGGTGGGGCATTTCACACGCACAGCGGAAAATCTCTATATGACACAGTCGGGAGTGAGTCAGCACATCCGTAAGTTAGAAGAGTATTTAGGACAGCCGTTACTGATCCGTGAAGGTAAACGTTTTACCCTCACCGCGGCAGGTGATCGCCTTTATCAAGAAGGCCAAAAGCTAATTCTTTCATTATCTGATCTAGAGCAGCAAGTAGGTCTAGACCCGACTCATGAAGGTATTGTAAGAGTTGCATCACCCGGCAGTGTCGGTCTTAAACTGTATCCGCGTTTGTTAGATTTACAAAAGCGCCATCCTAAGCTGGTTGTGGAATATCGATTTGCCCCCAATAGCGATATAGAGAAATTAATCGCGGAACATAAGGTCGATGTCGGCATAATGACCTGCCTATCGACATTGAATGAAGTGAGCCTTAAACCCATATCCAAAGAAACGCTATTATTGGTAACGCCAAGTAACCTAAAGGAACCAAGCTGGGATCAATTACTGGCATTAGGGTTTATCGATCATCCCGACGGTGCTTATCATGCGGGGCAGCTATTAAGTGTAAATTTTTCTGAATTTCAAAGCAGCAATCAATTTAAGCGTTCTGGTTTTTCTAACCAAATTAATTTAGTTTTAGAACCCGTTAGTATGGGATTGGGTTTCACAGTATTACCCAGCCACGCTGTCGGCGCATTTAAGGATCATGACAAGATCACCGTGCATCCGTTGAGACATCACGTTAGTGAGACCCTTTATATGGGTATGCATCGCCAAAAATTCACACCTAATAGAGTAAAAACAATCATTACGGAAACAAGTGATTGCTTAAAAAATCTATAAGGTCATTCATCGAGTCAAAATTGAATCCACTTGCTTACCTTCAATCCAATAACTAAATAATCGATCAAGGGACTTATTTTTTTTCTTCATTTTGATCCAATTTCTCATAAATAGCTCGAATGATGGGTCATTTTTATTAATTGGAAATGCCATTGTTAGTGCAGGTAATAGAGGTTTAGGAGAAACCACCGTATAGTTTGGATTAAGCAAGGTCCAAGCAGAGGCTGCGGGAGCACCCAACAACATAGCGTCTATATGCTTAAATTTCTCTTTGAAAAATAGCCTTGGCGTTGATATTTCCCATGCCTTACCATTGGTAAAATAAGACTTAATGGCTTTTTCGTAGAACACTTTTTCTGGAATACCAATAATTAAATCTTTGCGATCTACGATATCCTTCCAATCAATAAATTCTGCTCTGCGTTCATCTTTAACCACAAAGGCGACATGCTGATCGCTGTAAGGAAAAGACAACGAAAACTCTTTTATATTGTCGGGAATAACAGGCACACCTGAGGTGATATCAAGATATCCAGATGCCAGTAAAGGCCCTGCCTCTTTACGAAATATTTTAACAAACTCAACGGCAATACCAAGATCCCCAGCCAATTGGTTCATTATTTCAATATCGAACCCGACTAACTTGCCATCATTATTATGGAAGGAATAAGGTAAGTCATCTCTGAAATATCCAACTCTCAAAAACCCTCTTTGCTTCACTCTATCAAGCACACCACTAAACAGTTTAATATGAGTACTCTCATTACTGGGTTTTTCAAGATGAGTGGTTGGAATATCACCGTATA
Organism: Oleispira sp.; assembly: GCA_051276935.1. GTDB lineage: Bacteria > Pseudomonadota > Gammaproteobacteria > Pseudomonadales > Oceanobacteraceae > Oleispira. Next base: position 4,139 of record JBNMPQ010000045.1, read on the forward strand.
AAAAATCACGATTAATAAACGTGCTATAACCTTCATATTGGTAACTTATCGTTTGAAATGTGTACTTCAACGAGATAAATGACGCGATGCAGACTAATGGGATAATTAAGACATTGCGTCCAAACTGGCGCCATTTAAACGTAAACTTTTTAGCCATGCTTGTCACAATAAGAAGCGGCAAACACACGGCAAACATCACCGATAACAATGCCGCAATACGCCCCACAATTAAATTTTCAGCCACCAAGAAAAAATCGAACATTGATCCAGAAACATTGAACAGTTCTAATAATGCAGGCACCGCAATAACGCTAGTACCAAATAACTGCGGAACCCCAGCAACGATAAGAGTGATGTAATCGCTAAACGATATGTAAGCACCCGAAAACCAAGCCGCAAATAAGGTAAATAAGAGTGCTAATAGCTTTCCTCCAACGGGCAAGCTAAACGTAATCGGAACAATGATACTAGGCACGAGATCAATATCTTTATTAGAGGCTTTCATTTCGCCAATAAGTACTTTGGTTTTTTCTACAATAACGGGGATAACGATAAAAAAGCTGCCGGTAGCAAATGCCGTCACCATTGCCTCACGGGATGCTGCCATTATTTGTCGATAACCAAACGGGGTAATAATCGCCACCATGGCGGGTAGTACGATAAATGCAAGTAAAAAAACCAATACCGCAGATGTCACAATGTATACAAGCAGGCCATCTAAATCAGACGGATCTACCGTTGCCGCAGCGCGAAAACCAATGCAAAAAATGCCTATAGGCGCAAAACGCATAATAATGACACTCACATTAGCAACGGCCGTTTGTAGATTACCCAGCAATAATAATGCATGCTTTTTCCTATGGACACTCATCAGCCCCACACCCATAAAAATACTAAAAGTCACAACCGAAGGGATCAATGAATTAGCGAATGCATTAAAGGGATTGGCAGGAATGAATAACTTAACCAGATCAAATTCAGGGCTAACTTTGATGGTTTCAACGCTATAAAATTCAGCCGTAGTCCAGTCAGGAAAAGCAATAGGAGCTAAAAATATAAAAACCAAAACAGTCGTTATCAATAGAAACAAAATCAATAAACTTTGTTTTAAGGTACCACTCAACCCGGTAGAAGATAGCCCGCCTATCCCTACGATCAATGATAACGATATATAAGGTAAAGCCGTCATCTGCAATAACATCACAAAGGCATCAGCCATTGCATCCACCCCCATAAACACAGATGAGGTATAGGCACCCATCACTAGCCCTAATATCATCGCAATAAAAATTTGCATAAAGGGTGGAATTTTATGTAACAGCATATAAATCATGAAATTGCTCATTGAGTAACAATGTAATTAATACGGTAATTGTTGATGTAAACATTATAGCAACGAGTAAGCAGAAACCTTAAATAGGTATTTGCCCTAGATAGGTATTGACCTTAACGGTTTCTCTAGTCACATATCTGACATCAGATAAATGAGAGGTTTTACTCTCAATTACCGTTTAGCGCAACATCTTGGGTAACACTAAATAGACTCTGAGGAAATCTATCAAGATATAAGCCATGTGCTATATTATATAGATATTTATCCATTCTATTGGCTATTAAGTGATCCAAATAAAGCTTCTTTGTCGGTTATTGCTATTCTTACTTTGCTCTTCGGGTGCAATGGCTGACGATATTTCAATTCACTTGAAGTGGTATAACAAGTTTCAGTTTGCGGGCTATTACGCAGCACAGCAGCAAGGCTATTTTACCGATGAAGGCCATAATGTGCGCCTTATTGAGGGGGGGCCTGATACGAATCATTTGCATCAGTTAATTAATGGCTCCAGCCAATATGCCGTCTTAGGCAGCGAAGCGCTGGGCTCATTAGCTTTAGGCTCTCCCGTCATCATAGTAGCCTCTATCTTTCAGCATGCTCCTGAAGTACTGATGACGCTCAAATCGAGCAAAGTAGAGTCTATTAAAGCTCTCAAGGGCAAACGCCTCATGCTGGCTAATAACAATATTTCTGGCCAAATTGATGCCATGTTATTAAAGAATTTACTGACGCCTGAAGACTATCAATTATCGGCCTATGATGGGGATGTCAAAAAATTAGCAAATAAATCAGTTTTTGCGATGTACGGCTATATCAGTAACGAACCTTACTTATTACAACAACTTGGGTACCCTGTCGATTTATTTAGACCTCAAGATTATGGCATTAATTTCTATGGTGATCACTTCACCACAACGCAGGATGAATTAGACAATTACCCCGAACGTGTCGCTGCGATGCGACGAGCGGTTATCCGAGGCTGGAATTATGCATTAGAACACTCAGACTCAATTATTGAATACACGATGACCCTGCCCAGTAAAAACCCACGGCCTTACAATCTAAGTCATCAACGATACGAAGCCCGCATCACCGCTGATTTAATCGATACCAATAGTGTCCCGTTAGGTACCTCTAGTCCTGTTCGCTGGGCGGCTATGTTTGATACCTATAATCATACGACAAGCGGTCAAGCTGTATTCAATCCCGACTCTATCTACAATGAATTTTATCAAGATCGTCGTTGGACGTCGTATGTAATAATAACAATCATACTAGCGTTAATTATTATTTCAGTCATGTCCGTTTGGAATAGAACATTGAAAAGTAAATTAAATACCGCCATAGAACGCTTAGAAACGGCCGCTTTTGAAGATGTATTAACCGGTTTAAAAAATCGTTCATCAATGATGCTCTATATCGAAAAGTGTCGAATTAAAAAAAGAAATAATCAGTTCCTTGTTTTGGTCGACATTGCAGGCCTTCAGAAAATCAACAAAGAGCAAGGCTTTCCAAGAGCCGACCAGTTAATTAGACAAGTTGCTGAATTATTGTCAGAGTGTTCATTGAGATACAGTCAGACATACAGTCTTTATGGGGGGAAATTTGCGATTATTGCCAGTGCCGAACGTTTCAGTGAACTAGAACGAAAAATCAATATTATGATTGAAAAGATCATGGGCATAAATGATTCTATTGTATTGCGATCGGGCGCAGTCAAACTGGATTTCAGTCTAGAAAATTCAACACTGGCAACCCGAGCAGAATTAACCCTACAACACTCTAAAGACATAAAGTCCGATACACTGTCGTCCTTTAACTTATTAATTCTAGAAAAAGCGAGCCGTAACGAAGCCTTAATCGCAGAAGTTATTGAAGGCATCAATAAGCAAGAATTTATCGCTTATTATCAGCCTAAAATAAATTACCTAACAGGTCAAATCCAAGGTTTGGAAGCGCTGATTCGTTGGGACCATCCGATAAAAGGCATTCTACTACCTGGCACATTTTTACCGGTTATTGAAAATAATCCTGCCATCATGATGGAGTTAGAGAAAGCAATTTTTGAGACCATTCTATCCGAAGCGAATGAGCTCATTAGCTATTACAAGGTAAACCCGGGATTCAGGTTATCAATCAACCTGTCATCCATTTATTTTAGCCAATCCTCTTTAGTACAAGATTTGTTATCGAGCTGTCATCGCTTTTCAATCGATCCGCAATATTTAGAGTTTGAGCTAACAGAGAGCTCTATGTTAGCCGACTTAGATCAAGCGATCACAATTAGTATGCAATTACAGCAAGCGGGTTTCCATGTAGCCTTGGATGATTTCGGTACAGGTTACTCATCTCTTTCTTATATTCAGAATCTACCCGTAAACGTAATCAAGCTAGATTATTCGTTCGTTAAAAAAATTCCTCAAGATACCCGCTCAGGCTTTGTCGTTGAACATATTATCTCATTGGCGCATAAGTTAGGATTAGTGATCGTTGCTGAAGGTGTCGAAGAATCTGATCAACTGGATTATCTCGGCAATTTAAACGTTGATATGATTCAAGGATTTTATTTTTATAAACCAATGCCTCTTCACAAAGCTTGCCAACTAGATTTAACTGTTAACAATTACAAATAATATTGAGCGTGCATGTCTGATTTTTCCTTTATAAGCCAAGACTTCAAAAAATTCGTATTATCCGATGCTGATACTAGTATGGGTTTAGGAGATAGTCGCTATCTCGACCAACTCGGTGATCCCAGCCTAGATCACTTAAGAAAGACTACCGCACAAGCAAAAGCCTTATTAAAAACTCTTGAAAAGTGCTCGGCCGATAGTTTTAATCAGGCGCTTGATATCGATCTTATGGCTCGCTATTTAAAGCAACAGATTTTCTTTGCCGAACTAGAGCAAAGTGGTCAGCTACAACGATGCCGTAAGCCCGGGGGTATCGATGGTATTAGTGAAGGTATTTTTCAGCTATTTGTAAACGACGAAAGAACAACTGAAGCACGCTTAAACAACATCCTATCTCGCTTACAACAAGCCCCTGCCTATTTAAAAATAGAAGCGGACGTTATTACGCAACCGATTCAACGCTGGCGTGACATTGAAGTTGAACAAGGTGAAGGCTTACCCGATTTATTCGCGACTATTTATAATTGGGCAAAAGAAACGGGTTATCCTCAGCTGTCTGAACTTCACGGAGCGATTACTTCCTGCAATATCGCCTTAAACTTTTATTTAAAGGACTTAAAAGCACGCGAATGTCTCACGGACTTTCAAATTGGCGAAAACAAAGTCAATGAATTACTTGCGCTGCGTAATATTAAACAGTCTCCCACTGAACTGATTAAAATGGCGCGCGATTTTATGCAAAATACGCAGACGCTATTAACAGGGTTAAATAAACGTCTTTGTAAAAAATATGAACTCGCCACAACGACCAGCAATGAAATACTGCATGAGTATTTAAACAAGAAATTCGCCGCTAAAATAAAAGAAGGTGAATTAAGTTCAGTATTGGATTATTACTCAGATCAAATAATTTCCATTAACGAATTTATTGAACAGCGCCATTTGTTTGCCATCCCCGCTCAGCAAGAGATTCGCCTGCTGCAAACGCCAAGTTTCTTAGAACCGGTTATTCCCGCGGGAGCCATGTGGCCTCCCCTTGCACTTCGCCCTGGTAAGAAAACCAGTTTAGTGTATCTCACGCTAAAAGAAGACCAGCTAGCGGAGCATACCGAACTCGGTATTCCAGTAATGATGATTCACGAGGGTATTCCAGGTCACCATCTACAATTTGCGACCGCTGCTCAACATCCTTCTTTTATCCGTCGAATATTCTCCGCAAACGAACACGCTGAAGGTTGGACGACCATGCTAGAAGATTACATGCTCGATGTCGGTTACATTCATGATGACCTTGTCGATGAAGTTCGCTTTATTGCTAAGCGTGAAATGTCGCGTTTGGTTGCCCGCGTTGGAATCGACTTGTATTTCATGACTGGAGAGCGTGACTACTTGGACGTAGGTCTTGATTTAGGTTTCAAGGAGAATGGTTATAGCGACAACGTATTCAATAACGCAGCCAAACTGCTTAAAACAGCAACAGGCTTCACTGATGGCCGTGTGCAGGCAGAACTGAACTGGTATAGCAGTGAGCAAAGCTATCCTCTCAGTTACCTCACAGGAAATCGTTTGGTGTGGCAATTAAAACAAGAAATTCAAGCGGCGAATAAAAAAGATTTAGGATCGCTAGCCCTCGATCAAGCTTTCCATAAAGTGTACCTAGAATCCGGATGCATGCCTGTAGAAAACTTACGCACAGTATTTGAGCATGAAGGCTTTTTATAATAAAATGCAATTGCGTATGATTATCATTTAGATTATTATCTTTCAGAATTTACTTGGAAGATAATAATATGATCAATAACAAACTTCGCTATTTAGGGCTAATATTGACAAGCTCTCTACTGATATCTGCTTGTGGAGGAGGCTCTAGTAATTCCAACAATACTGAGAATCCAATCGTAGAGTCTCCAATCGTAGAGTCTCCAATCGTAGAGTCTCCAATCGTAGAGTCTCCAATCGTAGAGTCTCCAGTTATTGACTCAACCGCCCCCACTCTCAGCACTCTATTTCCTAATAACAATCATGGGGTGCAGTCAACAAAAATAGTTATCAGTGGCCAAGCTACTGATGAAACAGAATTAGCATCTGTTGTTATCACTTATGGTGATAACTCGGTTATTGCTGAATTAAACGAAGGCCTATTCACGGCAGAAATTGAGGCTACCCCAGGCGAGAATAGTTACTCTGTCGACGCAACAGATACCTCAGGAAATAAAACGACACTTGAAGAACGCTTCTACTTTGGCGCACGTGCCAGTGCAGGGGGAGCTCATTCAGGCATAATAAAAGATGAGCTAATTTATGCTTGGGGTCGTAATAATAAAGGCCAAGCAGGTATTGGTGCGATGACGAGAACCAGTGATGACCCGTCAACAGCAGATGCTACTCACCCCGTCACTCCAACTCTAATTTCTGCTCCATCTGGCGATATAGGCGTTCCAGAAACAAAATTCGTTTCGCTCGCGTTTAATCAAAATGCCTCTTCCGCTTTAGATGAAAATGGCAACGTTTGGAGTTGGGGTGATGGCGATGATGGTCAGCTAGGTTTAGGCTTTGCGGATGATGGTATCGTCGATGACACTGATTATACAAGCCCACAAAAAATATCAGGCTTATCTAATATTGTCGCGATCAGCCGCGGTTACGACCACTTTTTAGTACTAAAATCCGACGGTACAGTTTTAGGTTTTGGTAATAATACTCAAGGTCAATTAGGGGACGGAACTAATGAAGATAAAGATACCCCTGTTGCCGTTAACGGACTATCAAACATAGTACAAATATCTGCAGCCATTGGCTCTTATGCGCTTGATGAAGAAGGTCGTGTATGGGCTTGGGGAAGTAACAAATATGGTCAGTTAGCAAATGGTGTAACCGACAGTGATGCTCACAATACTCCCACTCAGATCGCTATTGATGAACCTGTGGTAAGTATTGCTTCGGGTAAAGGCCATGCATTGGCATTAACTAAATCAGGTAAGATTTATGCTTGGGGCTTAAATGTAAGCAGCCAAGTCGGGATGCACGAGAGTGACGTTTGGGATGATTATGTTCTCACTCCACAGCTTCTTCCTTGGTTTGATAATGCTATTGCAGTATGGGCTAATGGCAATCAAAGCTTTGCTCAGCGCAGCGATGGCAAAGTTTATCCTTGGGGACAAAACATGTTGGGCACCTTAGGAATCGAAGAGGATGATAACGTCGAGCAGCCAAACAGCCCAATATTTGGTTTAGAAAATGTAGCCGATTTAGGCAACGGTGCGCTTCATACTTTGGCCATTCGAGATGATGGTGCTGTTTTCTCTTGGGGCTGGAGTTTTGAAGGTTCTTTAGGCGGTGGTGAAAGTACTATTAATTTATGGGCATACCGCCTTCCTCTATTAGTATTCATCCCAGAAGAATAATTTCAATAATCACACAGCTCAATTTTCTATTATTTTGCTGTGTGATTAATCGTATAAAAAATCGTAATTATTTCAAAGAACTGTTTCAGAATCATATTTATGTTTAAAAAATACCATCTACTAAGCGCCTTTATTGTTTTATTATCAGGCTGTAATTTAAATGATAGCAGTAGCTCTAAAAATGAATCGGCAATAGAAGAAACAGAATCTCCGAATACCAAGCAACCTTTAACTTGGCTACCGAATGCCGGTAGTGCAACCTCTGAATTTGACCCTGACTTTCCGTTTCTTCAATTTATACCTGATTTAGATTTAAGCGAACTAAGCAAGGCTTCACAGGGTAGAGAGCTATTTGTTGCCCAATGGGCCGCAGCACCGGGAACTAGACCTTTATTAGATGGCCTAGGACCACTGACAATCACCTCGGCCTGCAGCGATTGTCATTTATCATCAGGACGTGCCGCCAGTTTAAATACAAATGGTGAAGTCAGTATAGGCTTGCTCTTTCGTCTACGAGATTCACTCGGCAATGCAGATCCTTATTATGGTGGACAGTTACAAACAGCAGCAACATCAGGAAGCAGCGAAGGCCAAGTGAGCTGGCAATTAAATGAAAATAATAAACCTATTTTTTCCCTTGTCACAAACCAGTTAGCGCTCACAGAAGGTATTAACCTTGGGCCAAGGTTATCGCCTCAATTGGTAGGCATTGGACTATTAGACCTCGTACCTAATAGTGAGATTTTAAGTAGAGAAGATGAGCATGATCTAGATGCTAATGGTATTTCCGGCCGTGCGCACTGGCTTAATATTAATGGTAAAAAAATGATAGGCCGCTTTGGCTGGAAAGCTATGCAACCTTCATTAAAACACCAGAGTGCTGGCGCAATGCAACAAGACATGGGATTAACAACCAGCTTAAACCCCACAGAGCCGTGTACTAAGTTTCAAACAATTTGTGGCGATCAACCAAGCGGTGGTAGCCCTGAGGTATCCGACAATTCTTTAGCCGTTATTAATGATTTTTTAACGTTGCTCGCGGTACCTGAGAGACGGATATCAAACCAAGTTGAATTTGACCAAGGCGCAAACGTTTTTGAAAAAATCGGTTGTGCAGATTGTCACCAACCGACGCTGACAACCGATAAATCTGACAAGTATCCTCTTTTGTCCAATCAAGTTATTTATCCCTACACTGATTTATTACTGCATGATTTAGGCGACGATCTAAACGACAAGGTTAAAGAAGGAAATGCAGAGCCAAGCGAGTGGCGTACACCTCCTCTCTGGAGCTTAGGGTTAATTGAAGAAGTTGAAGGGTCTCGATTTTTACATGATGGCCGAGCAGCAACCATCAAAGAAGCGATTATGTGGCACGGAGGTGAAGCCTTAACCGCTAAGAATAATTTCGAAAAGCTGTCGCCTATTGAAAAAAATAACTTGTTAAGCTTTTTACGTTCAATTTGAAATTAATATTTAAAAATTAATATTAGAAATTTGACCGAGAGCCTTATAATTACTGATAAGAAATCATAAGGCTCTACTATGACAATAATAAGTTGGCTCGACCTCGCTTGGTGCTTAATTCCCATCATTTTGGTTTGCGGGGTTTACATCGCTTGGCAAGGAAAACCGAGTGAAATCATCATCGCCGTACTCCGTATGGCAGTGCAATTAGTTGCTGTTGGCTATGTGCTGATTAGCATCTTTGAAAATCCCTCTCCTTGGATCAGTGCAGGCATTGTTAGCATCATGTTATTTGTCGCCGCTTGGATTGCGATACGTCCCGTGCGACA
>JBNMPQ010000046.1:0-13276 GCA_051276935.1 Oleispira sp.
CATCAATTAAATAATCACTAGTATTTTCATTAAAGTAACTACTTAACACTTTTTCGTCAATGCCCGCTGCTGGAGAGGTAAACCCGGCATTGATAAATTCAATTTTTTGAATAAGGCGTCTACGGATGATTTGGTCATCTGAATCCAGTCCCATATTAAGTGCTTCGCGGTACATGACCTCTTCACGAATATAATCCGTAACTATACTTTGCTTTTCCGTTTTTCCTAACCCTTGCCACTTTTGCTGGGCTAATTGTGTATTAAAAGCTTTATTTTGAAATTGCAAAAACCTCACCATTACGGATGGGTTAACATCAATGGCATAATTATCACGTGAAGACGTCGGTGCAAATATATCCACTAGTGAATACAAAACCACCCCTGCAATAAAAAAATGCAGCAAGGGCTCTTTAACGTATTTCCTTAGGCTATTTAGCATTAATAACTTACCCTTAATTAATATTATAATTTCACGAATTATTACGGGGTATACCAGATAGATGAAGTATAAGCTCGCTCTTGAATTGTCGCAGGCCCTTCTCTGGGAACGGGTACCTGTAATGCTATCGCATCGTAAAGTGAGTGCCGCGGCGTAGGAATTTGCAGTACACGCACATAATAAAATGCTCGCTGATTTACCTTAAATTCTGGGTCTTGCCAAATAGTCGAAAGCTCAATACTGCCGATTGAGTTTTGGTAACTACCATCCGTTTGATTAACAGTATTACCTACCGGCGGCAGCTTGCCTTTTTTATCCAGTGTACGTTGATCAGACCAAGCGACATTAAATACTTTTTCTTGCGCTTGTCCGTGTTCATCTAACCACCCTTTTACGACTTGAATACGATCTAGGTTTGCCCCTACAGGGTCTTTAGTGGCGCGAATTAACAACTCTATTTTTTTATCTTGCCCAGAACTGGTTAAGTCTGCGCCCATGGGCACACCTTGCTGATAACCATATTCGCCAAGGTCTGCTGAATTAAGCGCCTTTTTATCAAAACCCCAGCCAGCAAACATACGTACTTTCATGCGAGGACCGGTAGTGGAGTAAACCTCACGGCGTTTAAAAGCATTAAAGATTTCTTGTCGAGTATTTTCTTTAGCCCAAACCGCCGCCAAACCACCAGCCGACATATTCCAACCAGTAGCCTTAGTACCCCCTATAATATCTTTACGCTTAGTATTAGGAGTAGAATCATGGGCGAATTTGCCCCAAAAATTATCTTCTTCGGCACTGGCCAGCCCAGTGTGAGAATCGGTACTACCAATGACACCAAATTTATAGGGGTTAATACCAATTTTTCCTTCTATCTCTAAGCCTAACTTTAAACCTGAGCGAACATAATCCCCCTTGGTGAACTTAGGTTCCTCTGGTGTCTTTTGTAAATAAAACCCGTAACTTTCAAAGTCTGCAAACTCATCATTGGGTGATAGTGATGGATGCGTTTCACTGTCGCCTTTTATTTGCGTGATTTCCACCACAGGCTCCCACGCCATTCGGGTTTGTGCATAACTGACGTCAATAGGCTGCCCCTTTAACGTTACTTCAGGAAACATGAAACCCTTTGAGACATTTGAATTATGAGGAATAGCAATAAATTCACTGTCTGTGGCTTTGCTAGTTTTATCTAACCATGCCCATAAGTCTTCTGGATATTGGCTTTTATCTGATCCGTACGGCATATACTGACGCGCTTTATCGCTGCCATTGCTCGTTAACACCACCCGATGCAAATTGGCTCCAGTGGGCACTGAGCTCCATTCCCAGCCTAAAATAGCGGTGAATTTCCCCGGTTCATTATGGCGCTCTGCTGCATCAATAATTTCTCCCCACGAAGTGATGGTTGTTTTATCCGTGTTACCTAAAATGGGGTCATACGCTTGATTATGTTGGTCAGCCACAGGGTCTTGACTGGGGTTGTCGACTTTCTCAGGTAAGAACTTATTAAAAATATCAAAGCCGCTACCATCTTCTGCAGCGCTACGAATTTTCCCCAATGCCAACCAGCGATAAATAGAGGCAAAGAAACCCAATTCAGATAGCTCTTCGGTTTCATTCACAATAGCCCGCATCACCCCTAAACCTTCGGCGTGATCGGATACCACCAAAAAATCTAACGGCGTACCAATTTTAACTCGAGCTTTAGTATACGGATGTATCACCGGCATCCCCTTGGCCCAGCGATAGGCTGTATCGGGGTCAGCCGACTGGTTTTTATTTAAGAAAGCATCAAACGAATACGAGGTATGTAAATGAGTATCCCCCCAATACAGATTTCTGGCGTCTTCAACAGCCTGTGTATTAATACTTACGGCTGCGCACATGCTTGCTAATATTCTTTTTTTCATCTTCTATTCCTTATTGATTTGGCAAGTCGAACATGGCAAAGAAGCGACTTAACTCAGGCAACTTCTTGATGCCGCCATTAAGAGACACTGTACCGGTGGCGAGGGCCAGTGAAAAACTTTTTTGACCCAGTATTATTTCGATCCAATCATCTTTATTTACTTTTATCTTAACATCCGCGCGTGCGTCTAATCCTTCTCTAAATTCAGCCACCCCTGAGCGTACTTCTAAGGTGTAAGATTTATTTACATCAGGAAAATGCCAGCTCATAGTTTTAAACATGCCCTGACTTCGTTTCGGTACCAGTAAGGTGGGCATGGCCGAAATAAAGTTTTTCACAGGGAACGTTTTAGCCAGCGCAACCGAGGCATCAGTGACTTTTTCTTTTTCTATTACCGCACGCCCCTCTAGTTCCAGCGCTTGAGTAAGATAGAAATTTCGGCCATTAGGGCTAATGCTATTGAAACCTAGTTTACGTAAAGCGGCAGCTTTGATGTTTTTTAAAGATTCATCATCAGGGGTAAGCACCAGTAAATGAGTCACCAGTTCTGCCGCCCATTTATAATTTTGCTCGTTCATAGCGATAGTAACTTGCAACTTAAAGGCATCAATACCCCCAGCCAGCTTTACTAAATTTTGTGCACGTTGTTTAATTGTGACGGTGGACAAACTGGCGGTATCACCATCAAACCAGCCTAAATATCCACTAAAAATACCGCGAACACCCCACTCAACGGTTCCATACAGTTCTTGTAGATATGGGTGATCTTTTAAGTGCGTAGGAAGTGTTATCGATTCTACTAATTGATCAGGGGTTAACCCCTGATTCATGCCATACAAGGTTTGATCATGTACGTACTGAATCGCATCACGGTAATGGGTTAAAACATCTTGAATTTTTTGTTGACCAACAATAGGTCTAGTGTGGCCTGGAGCAATAAACTGAGGATTTAAGGCACGCATTTTATCTAGACTCCTTACCCAGTCCATTACATCGCGATACAATGTGCCGCGAATGGTGTATAGGTTGGGGAAGGCTTTATAAACAGTATCGCCGGGCATCAATACTTTTTGCTCGGGTAACCACACCATGGTTTGATCGTTGGTTTCACCTGGGGCATGAATAAGTTGAATCTTAATGCCGGCAATGTCTAGATCCAATGTGTCGCTGTAGGTTTTATTGGGACGTAATAGCGTGGGAGTACCTCCACCTTGACCCGCATCAAGCTGCGGACCCACACCTAGATTGACTAAACCTTTTTCCCCTTTGGGTAATAAATTACCAAACATGCGCGTACTACGACTGCTGATAATGGGTCTAATTTGGTTGATGATACGGTCAATGTAATAGTTGGTGGATTCGTGTGCATAAATATCCACCTCACCTTCTGGCACAAAACCACGCCCTCCTAAAATATGATCCGCATGGTTGTGAGTATAGATAAGGGCTTTCACCGGCTTGGACGTAATCTTGCGGAACTCTTTCATTACGGCTTGCGCGTTTTCTAAGCTCTCCATTACATCGACAATGACAATACCGTCATCTCCTTCGATCATAATAGAGTTGGCAAGTCCATAACCCACAGCAATATATACGCCCTTGGCTAATGGATAGACACGCTTTTCAAATTCTTGACTGTGGCTGTGCAAAGTTGGATGCACTGTTTGCTGGGATGTACTGGTAAAGTCGGCTGCAGGCTTAATACTGGGCGCTTGAGCATCATTTGCAGGGCTACATGCGAATAGGAGTAGACTGACGGTGAGCGTTGCAAGACATTGATAATTTTTCATATGCGACCTTTGTAATTATTATTATCCACAACAACACACTAAATGGCTTGCGGGGCATGGGTCACTGACCCTGAATGATTACTATAATAGAAGAGCACCCTAAAATATTCAGCACTCAAAGGGACAAGTTATCAGCCAAATAGGACAAACTGGACCGCATCTGTTATTGTCTAATCATCCTAGGATGTCTAGCTTGGGACAGTCACTAAGCGCTAAGAATACGAGCTCGTTGCATGTCTGAGAATGTCCATACCACTATAGCTACATGGGTAATGCCCATATTAAGCGCGCTCAAACCTTTTCGCGAAGGTAAAGATATATTGCGTGAAGTGGGTATAGATATAAACGTTATTGAAGATGCCAATCAACGCATTACCATAGAAAAAATGACTCACCTTTGGACTTTGGCTGAAGAAATATCCGGGGACGATTGCATAGGCCTCGAAGTCATTAAATATGTAAGCCCCACCAGTTTTCACGCCCTTACTTATGCTAATCAGGCCAGTAGTACGATTCGTGAAAGTTTAGAACGCTTGATTAAGTTTTCTAATGTGATCAGCACAGCGGTAAACATTGAATTGATCGATAATAAAGATAACGTGGTGGTGAGAATTACAAAAGCGCCGAATACAATGGAACTTAGCCATCATGCTCTGGATGCTTTCATTGGCTTAATGGTTAAAGAAGGTCAGCAAGCCATGAACTTCAATCCTAATTATATTTTATGGAGCAAACTTAAGCGGCCTAAACCCAAAGACACCACCCGCCATGAACAGACTTATAATAGCCCCATCATTTTTAATAGTAATGAGTTCGCTGTGTGTTTTAACCGCGAATTAGTGGACCAAACGATCCCATCGGGTAACTCCGAGTTAGTTCGCATTAATGAGCAAGTATTGGCTCAATATATGTCTCGCTTTAATAAAAGTGACGTAGTAGCTGGAGTATATCACGCCTTAATTGAACTGATGCCCAAGGGAGAACCTTCTCGAGAAAAAGTGGCAGACATGCTGGGCACCACTAGCCGCAGTTTGCACCGTAAACTCAATGACCTAGATACCAGTTACAAAACCATTTTAGATGACACTCGCAAGAGTTTAGCCTTGCAGTATATACGCCAGACCGATATTTCCATCACGACCATTACCTACCAATTAGGATTTTTAGATTCCAGTAGTTTCTCACGTAGCTTTAAACGCTGGACCGGCATCAGCCCCAGAGACTATCGAAAAGAACTTAAAGAGCACTAAATGGCACTTTAATACTTTTCCTTAATGTCCCGTCATGTATTTCATCGCCAGCTTACGAAGCGTTAATGCTTATAGCATTAAAAAAATATTGAAGCTTATACATCACCTGTGCATCGTTACCCGCCAACATATTGATATTCACAAAAGGCGGTTCAACATTCATGACATGAATACCAAACACTACACACCAGTATTTAATGACTCTGTTAGTGACTTTAACCTCGCCTTTATTGCCATATAACTGACTAAACGGAACACACCATATAAAGATGTAAAAAAGTAAAATTTGATTTAAATTTGGGTATCGAACTCAATAGTTTTCCTGATGAACTGTTTATAGTGAAATAGGAATTCGGATCCGATCGGCCTCTGCATTCTGCCAGATCCTCTAGCCTACGGCCCATATTTAGCCGTTATAAATCATCCTAAACTTTAGCTGATGGTACAGAAGAAAAAAATGGACTAAATCCCTCGCTTCACAATGCTCTGAAACAATGACAGTTTACCAAGTCATCTATGGACGCTCCCTTAAAGGCAACGCAATACTTGCCATTTCGTGCTGACTTTCTGCATAAATACCATTTTAATATTATCTTACCGCTCGACTGTTGTGTTGAAGGCAGTCTTAAAAATGGCCTAGTTCTGATATATATTCAGGATCTTTATTGAACTGGTTCTATCATTTCTATTCCAAAAACCTGTTAAAGACTTTGCGTCCAGGTCATCGACTGGTGCTTTTGTACCCGTGTTTTTTCCTGCCCTGTCGGCAATGTTTGTTTAGCCTTATTTCATAAGGTTGGTGTCATTGTCACGCGGTGCCGACTGATTAGTGGTGGCCACCCCACGGAAGGCCGCCCCACGGAAGGCCGCCCGAACAAACACACCATGCAAACGCGTCAGATTAACTCCGAACTTGGGCATCAGCGCCGCTAAACGGGCAGGACAAACCAAGGTTGCCCGAAGAGTGGTGAACCAAGATGTTCACCATCTAAACGCGCTTTTTCCATAGTTACCTTCGGCATATACACCATCAAGATAGAGCATATGAGGTCCACAGCAACGATTACTGCCACTGCCACCGCCAAGTTGATGAGAATGGATAAAGCCACCCTGCACCATTTTTTATACTATTAAAAAATTTTATCAGTGCTGACATTATAATAATTTTAGAGGCCAGTTAAACCGGTAGCAACAGCAATAATATCCATTTATGCACGTCCACCTTTAACATGACATTTGGAACAAAACTGTTGATATTACTGCATGCCCTTCTCTATTTAACTGGCTTCATAGGTTATCTGGCCCAGTTGTGTCTAATTCGCCAGCAGCGGGAGTGACGATATTAAAATCTGCTTTAAACGTTTCAAGATTACTCAGTATCGCTGCCAATGCAGCAGGATCACCTTCAATCGTCGCTTGCTTGGCCTCTAACATCTCAGGTAAAGATAATTTTCCTAACAGCAAGGCGAAAAAAACTTTACGTGTTAGAGAGAGTGTTACCTGCGGATTTTCAAGAAACCGACCGCGGGTGTTATTAAGTACAGAGTTTGAAAGTTCCAACGCATAATTAACTTTCAGGTCAGTAAATGTAATATTTATACCTAAGGTCAACTCTTTTATTGCTTTCCGATCTAGGCGAACAGCTAAATAGTCAAACATCATATCCAATGACATCGCACCTATCATATCTGGCCCTAGGGTAGTCTGTGGTGCTATTTTAACACCCTCGCGCAACTCCATAGCTGCTGTTAGATATTCATTGCGCCATACAGCAGACTCTGCTTGATAGCCTAATTGTTCGAGAATATTCGCTTGAAGAAATCGAGCCGTTTTATTTTCTGGATCGGTAAAAACAACATGGTTACCCAACTCCGCTGCCCAACGATAATCACCTTGGTCATAAGCCTGCTGTGTTTTCTTCAGCGCTTTCGTTACACCACCCATCGCCTCGACATATTTAATAGACGCTTCACGAGGAGGCAATGCGTTTAATGTTGCAGGGTTACCGTCATAAAAACCTAAATAAAAATTATAAACCGCACGTAGATTATGGCTTAAAGTGCCGTAATATCCATGGGTAGAAAAGTCATCTTTTAAGCCTGCCGGAAAATCTGTCACATTGCCCAAGTCACCCATTTTCTTGCCTTTATTAGCAAGGTTTAACGCCACATCATGAATGTAACGATAGGCATCGCGCTGATTACTCAAGTGCTGCTTAATGTTTTTCTTATCCCAAACCGGCCAATGATGACTACGAAAGGCAACGTCGGCATCGGGAAACAAGTCAAGCATTTCATTAATATATTTGCTCCAGCCCAAAGAGTCACGCATTTTGGCACCACGTAAAGTGTAGACATTGTGCATATTCGCCGTTACGACTTCGGACAGACAAAGAGCATTGTAATCAGGAAAATAAAATGCAAATTCTGCAGGCGCTTCAGAACCATTCGCCATCTGAAAAATAATTCGAATTCCGTCAATGGATAACTCTTCGCCGGTTTTGGTAATAATATCTGTTGGCGGAATCAAACCAACTGCCCCCACAGACAGTGCTTTACCCAAACCAGTTCCCACGCTTTGTTTTTTACTGGATGGCAATTGAGTACCAAATTGATATGAAGCACGTCGTGACATTACATTACCCGCTAATACGTTTTCAGCCACCGCGTTTTCCATAAAGCCAGCAGGCGCAATAATTTTGACTCGGCCTGAAGTGATATCTTCGTCACTAACAATACCTCGAACTCCACCAAAATGGTCAATATGGCTATGGGTGTAAATAACAGCAACAATAGGACGTTCGCCCAGAGTTTTGTTAGCAAAATCGAATGTCGCCTTAGCACGCTCGGCTGTAAACAGCGGATCAATAACAATCCAGCCAGTTTTACCTGCTACCAAGGTCATATTAGCCAGATCGTAACCACGCATCTGCCAAATGCCTTCAGTTACTTTAAAAAGGCCCGAAAAGTTATTAAGAACACCTTGCCGCCATAAACTAGGATTAACCGTATCGGGTGCGGTACCTGTTATGAAACTGAATCGCTCAGTATCCCAACCTACTGCGCCGTGATTATTGTCAGAAATTCCTTCCGGCATAGTGGCAACCAAGCCACGCGATGCATTATTGAAGTCCTTTTGATTGTTGAGATCGAATGTTTTGGCTACTGCCGTGTTTGCTAAAACCGTTGTTGGTGAGGCGCTGGACAATAAACTTTCATCAGAATCATTGGCAAAACTCTGCTGGGCATTAGGTACAGCAATTAACAGTGTCAATAATACCGGGACGGTGAATTTCATATAATTTTCTACCTATTAATTTTTTGGGCCACGGTAATGATAGCCAGGTAAATGTAAATAATTGTACTTGGATGAAACCTTCGTACAGATTATTTGTTTTAAGGTGAGACCTTTGGAACAACTTTAAATTTTTCTATCTCAGGCAAAGGACTCGCCTTATAATAAATCCAGCAATTAAAATTCGGCACATTACTGTGCCAAATTTTAGAGGTAAAACTAGAACTTATACTGAACTCGAATTTCATAGCTACGTGGCGCATCAACAAGTTGGAAATAAGTATTTCCAAAACCTACGCCTGCCAGTGGCACATCATTACCAAAGTTGGTAGTCAACTCATCGGATAAGTTCTTACCAAGTAACGAAACACTCCATTTTTCGTCTTTGGTCATCAAACCTATATAAGCATTCGCTTTCCAATAGCTGTCTTGGGTAAGGTTTGCATCCAAATCGTTAGCCACTTCAAATTCAGCTGAGTACCTAGCATCTACACCCATGCGGAGCTGCATATTATCACCGATTGGAGTGACATAGCTGGCAGAAATATTACCTGAAAACTCCGGTGCGTATTGTAACGTTTCGCCAGATAGATCTTGAACACATGTCGCACGCGAACCACCAGCAGCAATTTCAGCAACAAACAGTGCTTCAGAACAAGCTGCATCGGTAAACGATTTATAGGTGGCGTCTAAATATGCAATAGATGCAGACAGAGTTAACTCGTCAGTTGCCGCGAACATGCCATCCACTTCGATACCTGTTGTTTGTGACTCTGCCGCATTACCGACAACAAATCCTGCGTTACCATCAAAGGCGCTTACTTGCACATCTTTAAAAGCGCTTTGGAAGATTGCACCATTAAGTCGAGCACGACCCTCCATAAATGTCATTTTTGAACCCAATTCAAAACTCAGCACTGTCTCATCATCGTATTCAGCAGCGTCGATACGGCCTCGGTTATTATCTTCGTCATAACCACCTGCTTTATAACCATTACCTACTTTGGCATAAATCATAGTGTCGTCGTTGGCATCCCATTGAAGAGTAATATCGCCTGTCAAATGACTTTCACTACGCTTATTATCAAAATCAGGGGTATCTACACAGTTTGTTGTGAAGGGTGCGCCCGGTACTCCGCTGCAAACGGTCGCGCCGCCAGCTCCAAAGTTATGATCAGTTGCAAATTGAAGGGCAGCGTCGTACAAGCCCGCCAGGTGTGCATTTGGTTCAGTGCCAAATAGTGTTGAGGTGTATTGGTTCTTTTCAAACTCTTTGTCGTCTTTCGAGTAGCGAATACCCGCAATTACAGTGAATGTATCAGACACATGCACTGTCGCTTGGGTAAATGCTGACAATGTTTCTGATTCCTGATAAAGATCACCGTAGATCGTTGCGTTTCGGCCTGCCAGCGCAGGGTTAAGACCTGCGAAATTTGCATCAGTAACACGGTCATGCTGCAGTTCTTCATTTTGATAATACAAGCCAGCCAAATATTCAACCGTTTCACCGGTAGCCGAAGACCACAAAAACTCTTGGGTAAATTGCTGGTGATCCTCATCACGGCCGCGACCAAGAAATCTGAGTGGCCCATAATCAACATCAAGATAGTTCTGAAAAGAATAGTTAACGTAACCGGTGGTCGATTTTAGTGTGCTATCGCCAATTAGCCAGTCCACGGTAAGTGTTGATATATCCCATTGGCTGTTATGCATTTCGTCCTCGGGACGAATGCCGCCGATATTTTGCTCTGAACGATTGTAGTCAAGCCCGGCATTAAAATCAGGATCCCCAAGCGGGGTAGAATATGCCCCAGTACTGAAGGGGCTAGCAATGGAGATAACACTATTTCGACCATTGATATGCGACTCGCCATCTTCATACTTAAAGGTAATATACAGGTCTTCACTTGGCTGCCATGTCAGCACTAAACGGCCAACTGTATTTTTCTCCTGCTGCTCATCTTTATTCAGTAATGTATTACGCATAAAGCCATCGCTTTCGTCACGCTTTAACACCAGTCTGGCACCGAATGTATCACTAATCGGTCCTGATAACGTTAGACCAGTGCTCCAACCACCAAATTCAGGTTCGGCAGTGACATCAATAATTCCTTCGAACTCATCACCAGGTCGCGCTGTAGTAATATTAATAGCGCCGGCGACGGTGTTTTTACCAAACAAGGTAGATTGTGGCCCTTTGAGTACTTCAACGCGCTCAACGTCTAAAAAAGTAGATCGTGACGCCTGGCCTCGACCAAAATAAATACCATCGATAAACGTACCCACGGACTGTTCAAAGCCGTAATTAACCCCGGAACCAATTCCGCGAATAAATATTTGGTCACCACCACCTGCTTCGTTAATATGAACGTTAGGCATAAAAACGGCTATATCTTCAAGTGAATCAATACCCTGCTCGGCCATCTTTTTAGCTTCCATAACCGATAATGCGATTGGCACTTCCTGCAGACCTGCGGGCCGTTTAGTTGCAGTAACTACTATGACTTCCAATTGTGCTGCATCGCTCACAACTGGACTCATAGCAACTATAGCTAGACCTAAGACTGTTTTATTGAAAACTTTTATCATTTCTGTTTGCCTCTGATAATTATAAATATTTACGGCTAACTTATTTGTGGCGCAAAAGTGAACCGCCTAAACAAACGTACTAATTGTGTTAAATTTTGAAATTACTCATGAAAATACTGGAAATATTTTTACCTGATATTTTGTATCGCTTTTCAGTAGTAATGACTAATGCAATAATATTGATAAATAACAACAATTCATTAACAAAATAAGACAACCTATTAACAAGATAAGACATAGATATACATTAATGGAACATATTTAAGCGAGCATTAGGTTTTCTTAGGAATTTTAGTCTCAGGCACCAACAGATTTCGCGTCATAACAAATTGTCGACCCGATGTCATCTGCTCGGTTAAAGGGGTATTTTCCCAGGTTCCGAAAGTTAGCGCTATTGCATTAGTCGTCGAATTGACCTTTTCAAGACCTAGCTGCATTACAACTTTGCTCAATCCTTCAGTATTTACACGTAATTAATAGGATCACTTAATTAGTGTCTTCATCACAGCGATAAACGACGCACTTGTTCTAATTCAACAATCCTCTGGAGAGCTCACTCAAGGGCTTTTTAAATATCTGCAAGGACGCAACTTGCTTAGGGCTCGGCTCAGTTTCCGCAAGCACCAAAAATCCAAATTTGACAATTTACAGCTTGCTATTCACTCGATAAAATCGGCTAAACGCTGGGTTTCTAATAATCCTGCAATTGTGACCAAAGCGCTTGGGGTAGATTCCCTGAAAGAACCGCTCCCTGCCAAAATGGATATCAACGATGATCTGCTCATAGCCACTGTACCGTCAACCTTTTCCAAATCATTTACATTACGCAGGACACTATTATTAATGGTCCAAAAATAACTACCTTCATCGTCACTCATGTCTATTTTTAGTTTCAAGTCCACATCTTTACTTCGCTGAGCATCAAGTCGTATACGAAAAAATGCCAGCAACTTGTCCGTCGGCATAATTGCATAATCACGAGTTAGAATAGCCGCAACGGTATTTTTGCAACTGAAACTGCCGTTCTCTGTCACAACCGCAATTAATAGATAACTGCGCTCATTGGCGTTAATCGTTTCTGCAGCAATCACTGTGAATGCCTTCAGGCTAGCGGTTAACACATCCCGGTTCGCCCATAACGCATAACTGGCTAATCACGCTACCCAACGAGCGTCGTTATCCGATAATGCCGGTGTGAAAACCTGCACGCTTTAAGTACATGCCGCGGATAACCCAATCAATTCGATGGTAATGCGCTTGTAAATCCGGATGTTTCGCCAGTTTTTCAGGCAGCCTAAGTTAATCAATAATTTGATCAGCGGAATAACCATGCACCGTGAGACGATCAACATGGTCAATCATGTATTGAATGACATCAACATTCGCTTATTGAACTTCATCAACATCATTATGTCCAAGCAATAACCCCAGGGGCCGCTCGTGCGCACCGAAAGTTCTAGCTTATTACAGGCTTTCCGACACGAGGTCCCAATGATGAGAGATTCATCAATTAAAATAACTACATGTTAGCGATCTGTGTCGAGGATCATTGGTCCTACCCCAGCTCGCATTTCATTTTTTCGAGCATCAATAGCACAGCTGTTTCAGCCAAAGGTCGATCCTTTCGTCGAAGCTCAACTTCCAGTTGCTTGATCCGCTTTTTATCTTTTTTATTTTTCCCTTTGTGGACTTTTTCTTGCTATAAAGCATGGCGCTAGCTTCCACAGCTCTATTTGTTCAACCAACAAGCGTTTTTTGCGGCAGTATTCAGCCAATGCGGCACCATTGAGAGCCGCGGTTTCAACGAAAACAGCGAACCTACTTGACGACGATCATTGTTCAGCATTCTTTCCATCTTTAGGCACGGCGAGACCTCGGCTTTTAATGTGTTTGCGCCAACCGTAAAAGGCTGACTGTCTAACGCCACTATCACTCGACAATCCCACGATGCTCATATTGAGCGGCGACATCATCTTTTGAATAACCGCCGCTTTACGTTCTGGGG
>JBNMPQ010000047.1:0-13171 GCA_051276935.1 Oleispira sp.
ATGGAATGCCACACTACTTGCGTTCCGCGAAACCAAAGAACTCTATCTTGAAGATATTCAAGTCGGAGATGCCTTTAAGCAATGGCATAAAAGCCAGTCTGCTGAACATCTTGCAAAGTTAGAATTAGTCGATAAACCCACCGTGGCTTGTATGTATGCTTTAAACGGTGTGATTAAAGGCTTAACGGTTGAAGAATGTTTGATTGGTTTCGTATGGTCATGGTTGGAAAATCAAATAACCTCCGCCAGTAAAGCCATGCCGATGGGACAAACAGATGGGCAAAATATTATTCGCCACTTGATACCAGAAATTGCAGCGGTCGTCGAAAACGCGATGCAACTTGAAGATGATGATATTGGATCAGGCTTAGTCGGCTTATCTATGTCATCGGCACTACACGAAAACCAGTATTCGAGACTGTTTCGATCGTAATTAATTTAGTTTCTTTTGAAAGCAGTAGCATTTTAATTTAATTTAATTAAGTAAGAGGAGTCATGGTTGAGCAATGCTGTAACAAATGTGGGAAGCAGGGAGGCTGAGCTCAAGGCTACAGGGAGCGAAAGCGCTATGAATATTTGCAATAGCTGGTACTTACGTCGTTTTGTGGAAGCAATGTTCAACCATGAGTCCGTTTAACAGAATAGGAAATATTAGAAATGACAACACAACAAACATTACGCGTAGGCGTTGGCGGTCCTGTAGGCTCGGGTAAAACGGCACTATTAACGACCCTGTGCAAAGTAATGAAAGATACCTACAACATTGCTGTCGTAACTAACGACATTTATACCAAAGAAGATGCACAGTTTTTAACGCGCAATGAAGCATTAGATGCTGATCGTATTATTGGTGTCGAAACAGGGGGTTGTCCGCATACGGCTATTCGTGAGGATGCTTCCATGAATCTTGCGGCGGTCAAAGAGCTTTCTGATCGTCATGAAAACTTAGACATGGTTTTGATTGAGTCGGGCGGTGATAACCTGTCTGCGACCTTTAGCCCGGAACTTTCTGATTTAACCTTATACGTGATCGATGTTTCTGCTGGGGATAAAATCCCGCGTAAAGGTGGCCCAGGTATTACCAAATCGGATTTGTTAATTATTAATAAAATCGATCTTGCGCCAATGGTGGGTGCTTCTTTAGATGTAATGGATCGTGATGCGACTAAAATGCGTGGCGAACGCCCGTTTGTTTTCTCAAATTTAAAAAGCGGTCAAGGCGTACAGCAAATTGTACGCTTCATTATCGAGCAAGGTATGTTGCGTGAGAGTGATCTTATGAAAGAGACAGTCGTATAATTATTTTACTTTTGCGCTAAAAGTGAGCAGGTGATCTCGGCTCACCTGCTCACACTACTAAATTGTCCGCTTTGCTTGTTCTCAGTTTTAAATTCTAAGTATTTTTAAATATTTTGCACCATATTGAGGCGATTTAGTGTTTGTGCTGAATTCTTGTGGTGCAAGTTGAAAAGAAATTAATAGTAAACCTGCAATTAAATGAAAATCATAATCTGAAATCCCGACTAAATGGTTGAAAACAAAGGTAAATGTAAAACTGGTACGACCCTTGCTCTAATCTAATTAGTAACACAAAAATAAATCACCACAAAAATGTAAAAATTTAGATGGTGAAATAATTAGGCTTAAAGGATTGAAGTAATGAAAATGATTTTTAAAAGTACTACCAAAAAATTCGGGAAAGTTTCCAAAGTATTAGCGGTTGCAGCACTCGCTGCTGGTATCAGTATGGCGAATGCCGCGGATACGATTAAAGTCGGTGTATTGCACTCCCTATCCGGTACGATGGCGATCTCTGAAACGACGCTAAAAGATACTGTTCTTATGATGATCGAAGAACAGAATAAAAAAGGCGGTTTATTAGGAAAGCAATTAGAACCTGTTGTTGTTGATCCTGCATCAAACTGGCCTTTATTTGCTGAAAAAACTCGTGAGTTATTATCACAAGAAGAAGTTGACGTAATCTTCGGCTGCTGGACTTCTGTATCGCGTAAATCAGTCTTGCCCGTGATTGAAGAATTAAACGGTTTATTGTTTTATCCTGTTCAATATGAAGGTGAAGAATCTTCGAAAAATGTTTTTTACACCGGTGCAGCGCCAAACCAACAAGCTATTCCTGCCATTGATTATTTAATAAATGAAGTCGGTGCTAAGCGTTTTGTATTAGCCGGTACGGATTATGTTTACCCACGTACGACTAATAAAATCTTAGTGAGTTATTTAAAGTCTAAAGGCATCGCTGATGAAGACATCATGGTTAACTACACGCCTTTTGGTCATAGTGATTGGCAGACAATTGTTTCTGATGTTAAAAAATTCGGCAGCATGGGTAAAAAGACAGCGGTTGTTTCTACTGTAAATGGTGATGCAAACGTTCCTTTCTATAAAGAACTAGCAAACCAAGGAATTAGTTCTGAAGATATTCCAGTGGTTGCATTCTCTGTGGGTGAAGAAGAACTGTCTGGTTTTGATACTAAGCCTCTAGTCGGTCATCTTGCCGCATGGAACTACTTTATGAGTGCTGAGAGTGAAGAAAATGACGAGTTTATTACACAATGGCATGCTTATACAAAAGATGAAAATCGTGTAACGAACGATCCAATGGAAGCAACGTACATTGGCTTTAAAATGTGGGCACAAGCGGTAGAAAAAGCGGGTAGTGAAGATGTTGATAAGGTTCGTGCTGCTATGTATGGCATAAAAGTACCTAACTTAACCGGTGGCACTGCGGTAATGAATACCAATCACCACTTATCTAAGCCTGTTCTAATTGGAGAAATTCAAGAAGACGGCCAATTCGATATTGTATGGAAAACTGACGGTGTTGTGAAAGGTGATGCTTGGACCGATTTTCTTCCAGAAAGTAAGGTACTTATTTCTGATTGGACCGCTCCAATAAACTGCGGTAACTATAATACAGTGACTAAAACGTGTGGCGCTGAAGCGATTGCTAGCGAAGAGTAAATCTCTTTGCGATTCTAGGGAGTGCAATCGCACTCCCTGCATTAAATGTTTGGCATACAAACATTCATCTTAAATTTTAAATTTCAAATTTTATTAGGAACATCATCATGCGCGAATATATGAAGCGTATTGTGTGGCTTAGTTATTTTTCATTGTTTGCTGTTTTTAGCAATGCAGACATGGGTAATACACAACCAGAAAGCTCTGCTCAAAAGATTCATTCTGAAGAAAAGCAAGCTGAGCACAATACGCTGTCTGCAACGGTGCAGGCATTAATTAAGGCAAGTTATAAAGAAAAAGCCGACATTATAAATAGCATTGCCGCTATAGAAGACGATAATAAATTACTAATTTTACAATCGTTGCTAGACAGCCAGCTGTATTATCAAAAGAAAAATAATGCTGACGAAAATCAAAAGCGAATTTTGGTTGTTGATATGTCTTTAGTCAGCGCTAAAAAATCAAATGCAATGTTAGACGCTTTTAGCCAAGAAAACGTGACGGGTTTATCTAAACGTGCCGTGAAACGAATTGGAGTGAACAATTCTTTGCGTCGTAATCTTCGTTCTCATTTATCATTATTGAAAATCAATCACCCTGATGCAAACACTCGTATTGCTGCAGCGCAGAATTTATTAAAAGATGATTCTAGTATTGATTTAGCCTTTGTTGAAAAAACGTTAAAGCGTGAAAAAAATACTCAAGTCGTTGATATTTTAAAAACGGTTCGTGCCTTAATGTTGTTGCAATCAGATCAGGCAACTATTCGTCTTCTAGCTTTAGAGCAGCTGGAGGGTTCACTGTATCCCGAAGTGCGAGTTGAATTAAATACATTCATTTCTAGCTTTGATAGCGAAAGCCAAAAGAATCGCAATGACGAATTCAGATTAGCTGAAAAAACGTTAGCGGATATTGAAACGTTAATGAACTATAACGGCTATCTAGAGAATCTTTATTTCGGCCTTGCACTCGGTGCTGTTTTATTATTGGCTGCCATTGGCCTAGCCATCACTTTTGGTGTAATGGGCGTAATTAATATGGCCCATGGCGAAATGATTATGTTGGGGGCCTACACCACGTATGTCGTACAGATGTTAATGCCTGAGTCTATCGGTGCGTCTTTGTTAGTGTCTATACCTGCTGCATTTTTGGTCAGTGGTTTAGTCGGTATCTTAATTGAACGTTCGGTGATTCGTCACCTTTATGGTCGCCCACTTGAAACACTATTAGCGACGTTTGGTATTAGTTTGATCTTACAACAAGCCGTGCGTTCTATCTTTGGACCTCTTAACCGCGAAGTTGTCACTCCAGATTGGTTAGCGGGTACCTTTATGGTTAACCCTGGTTTGTACTTAACCTACAACCGTTTATACATCATTATTTTTAGCCTCGTCGTCTTAGCCGTATTAGCACTCGTGTTAAAACGTACGTTATTTGGCTTGCAAATGCGTGCGGTCACGATGAATCGTCCCATGGCAAGCTCCATGGGTATTCGTACCGGTTGGGTTGATGCTTTAACGTTTGGTTTAGGTTCGGGTATTGCAGGTATTGCGGGCGTTGCATTAAGCCAGTTAACCAATGTTGGTCCTAATTTGGGTCAGGCTTATATTATCGACTCCTTTATGGTGGTTGTATTTGGGGGCGTAGGTAATTTATGGGGAACCTTGGTTGGCGCAATGTCGTTAGGTATAGCTAACAAGTTTTTAGAACCTGTCGCCGGTGCCGTTCTAGCGAAGATCCTCGTATTGGTATTTATTATTTTATTCATTCAAAAACGTCCTCGGGGTTTATTCGCTCTGAAAGGCCGTGCAGTTGATAACGGTTAAGGAGGTTCTTATGAAAAATTCTGAAATGATGAATTCAATAAACAACAGTTCGAACAAAAAACTAGGCCCTCTAACGACCCTATTAATGAACGATAAAGGTGGCCGTCGTTTATTAGCAGTACTCGCCGCGTTGGCGGTTTTAGTGCCGGTATTAAATTTATTCATGCCGGAAAGTTCTATCTTCCATGTGTCGACTTATACCATGACCTTGTTGGGCAAGTATTTATGCTACGCCTTGCTCGCAGTCTCGGTAGATTTGATTTGGGGTTACTGCGGTATTTTAAGCTTGGGTCATGGTGCTTTCTTTGCATTAGGGGGCTATGCCATGGGTATGTACCTGATGTTGCAGATTGGTGATCGTGGGGTGTATGGCAATCCAGAACTACCTGATTTTATGGTATTTCTAAACTGGTCAGAACTGCCTTGGTATTGGTTAGGTTTTGAAAGCTTTAGCTTTGCGATGGTCATGGTCTTATTGGCCCCAGGCATTTTAGCTTTTGTCTTTGGTGCTTTAGCTTTCCGCTCACGTGTAACCGGTGTGTATCTTTCAATTATTACGCAAGCCTTAACGTATGCCTTGATGTTGGCTTTTTTCCGTAACGACATGGGTTTTGGTGGTAACAACGGTCTGACTGATTTTAAAGATATTTTAGGCTTTGATTTGCAGGCGGATACCACGCGAGCGGGATTATTCTTTTGTTCAACATTAGCTTTGATGATCGGCTATTTAATTAGTCGTTTTATCGTGACCTCTAAATTGGGTCGAGTGCTGATTGCGATTCGTGACAGTGAAACTCGTGCGCGCTTTTTAGGATATCGGGTTGAATATTTTAAGTTATTTGTTTTTGTCGTGTCTGCCATGTTGGCCGGTGTTGCGGGCGCACTTTATGTTCCACAAGTCGGTATTATTAATCCGGGTGAGTTTGCACCACTCCTGTCTATCGAGATGATTATCTGGGTTGCCGTGGGTGGTCGCGGTACGTTATTTGGTGCGGTTATTGGAGCCATTTTAGTGAACTACGCAAAAACCTATTTCACCGGCGCCTTTGCAGAAATCTGGTTGTTCTTACTGGGCGGTTTGTTTGTATTAAGCACACTGTATCTACCCAAAGGAATTGTGGGTTTATGGCAGCAGATGTCTGACAAGTTATCTGTGAAACGTACTAATAAAAAAGCTAATTCAGATGATGCGAACCTAGGCGAAGGAGAAAAAGTATGAGCAGTATCAATAGCAAGCACATCGATAATTCTCCTGTTCTCTATATGGATGGTGTGACGGTTAGCTTTGATGGTTTTAAAGCGTTGAACAATCTTTCTATGACGATTGAGAAGGGTGAGATGCGTGCCATTATTGGCCCTAACGGTGCGGGTAAAACCACCATGATGGATGTGATCACCGGTAAAACTCGTCCCGATGAAGGAACCCTCAGGTTTAGCAGTTCCTCAGACGAGGCGGGTCAAAAAAATACGGATTATGATTTGACTCAATTTGATGAAACGTCGGTAGCGAACCTAGGTATTGGTCGTAAATTTCAAAAGCCCAGTGTGATTGAAAGCTTAACCATATTTGAAAATTTAGAGATGTCATTAAAAGGCGGCCGCACACTTTGGCAATCGTTATTTCATAAACTAAGTTCTGAGCAAAGGTCAAAACTGGATGAGATTTTAGTCTTAATCGATATGTCAGATAAAGCGGATGATCTTGCGGGTAATTTATCTCATGGCCAAAAGCAATGGTTAGAGATTGGTATGTTATTAGGTCAAGAGCCTGAGTTGTTATTGATTGATGAACCTGCCGCCGGCATGACCGATGAAGAAACCCTGAAAACGGCCGAGCTATTTAAAACATTAGCGAAAACTCATTCTTTAATGGTGGTTGAGCACGACATGGATTTCATTGAAGCTTTAGGCTGTAAAGTGACCGTTCTCAATGAAGGCAGCGTTTTAGCCGAAGGCACTTTGCAAGAAGTGAAAGCCAACGAAGACGTTATTGAAAAGTACTTGGGGCGCTAATTATGTTGAAAGTTAAAAATATTGATGTGTCTTATGGCGCAAGCCAAGCGTTATACGATGTTTCGATGGATGCTGAGATTGGCAAGGTAACGTGTGTACTTGGCCGCAACGGCGTGGGTAAAACCACCTTAATGAAAGCGTTGTCGGGCCACTTGTCTGCGGGCAAGGGTCAGATCGAATGGATGGGCAAAGATATTAATGGCAAGGCGCCGTTTGACCGGGCTCGCCAAGGCATTGCTTATGTCCCTCAAGGTCGTGATATTTTTTCTCAGCTTACCGTTGAAGAAAATTTAGAAACTGCGTTTTCTGCTTTGCCTAAAAGCCAACGCAAAATCGACCCAGAGGTGTTTGCTTTATTTCCGGTATTGCAAAAAATGCTGAAGCGTCGTGGTGGTGATCTCTCCGGTGGCCAGCAGCAACAGCTGGCGATTGCTCGTGCGTTACTCCTTAGGCCTAAGATGCTAATCCTGGATGAGCCCACAGAAGGTATTCAGCCTTCGGTCATTAAAGATATCGGTAAGGTGATCGAATTGTTGCGTGATCGAGGAGAGATGGCGATTGTACTGGTGGAGCAGTATTTAGAATTTGCGGCAAAACTGGCCGATGAATTTATTATTTTGGAGCGGGGTCGTGTGGTCGCAACGGGCGCAGGTAGTGAGCTGTCTGAATCTAAGGAAGCGAAAGAGCTGCTAGCGATCTAGGCTCTTAGACTAATTCCTTAGTTTTAATCGGACTCTATTCGCTCATATAAAAAGACGTGCCGCATTGGTGCGCCTTTCTTATTTTTTCGCACCATAATAGAGCAAGGCTCCTTGGTGGTGCACTGTTTCTAATACTGAAAACTAACTATATTTCATTCATTTTAAGCTAAGTCATTGAAAATATAGAACTTTATAAAGTTGGCACAGCTCATGCTATATCAAAGTATCACTAATAAAAGCAGTGCATGATCCGCAAGGGTGATGACATTGTTACTTAAACTGAAGAAGGGAAAACCTAATGACTAAATTATCTCAAGCAATCGCGCTAGCGACAGCAATGACTGCCGGCCTAGTTGCTACTACTACTACTCAAGCTGAAGTTTCAGCATCTGCTAGCGTTGCTAGTTCTTATTTATGGCGTGGTCAAAACCTAAGTAATGGCGCAGCAGCTGTTTCTGGTAGCTTGGATTATGCCCATGAGTCAGGTCTTTATACTGGTGCTTGGGTTTCATCTGGTGATAAAGCTCTAGGTACAGAGTATGACCTATATGTTGGTTTTGCTGGTGAAGCAGGCGATCTTGGCTACGACATCGGTTACATGGCTTACATCTATCCTTCTCAGTCTGAAGAAGCTGTAAAAGCGGGTGATGCTGACTCAACTATTGACGAGTTAGGCGACGCCGGTGACATCTATCTTAACCTTTCTTTAGCGGGTGTAGATTTCACTACCAACTTCAGCGATAACGGCAGCGACTTCGTTTACAATACTTTGGGTTATGGCATGGGTTCTGTGTCTGGTCTTATCGGTGTTAACACTGATTTAGAAGATGATGGCAAAGGTGCCTATACGCACATCGATCTTAGCTATGCGTATAACGACAACGTTTCTTTCACCGTGAGTAAAATGGTTGCTCAGTCTTCAGGAACTTCTGCTGCTTCTCCAGAATTTGTTGTTTCTTATAGCCTGCCTATTGAGTAATAAATAACATACAATGAGCCCCTGCCTCCGCAAGGGCTCACATTTCCAGATTTTTTAAACTTAAAGGGAGTTTTCTATGAAACTCGTAACTGCTGTTGTTAAGCCTTTCAAATTAGACGACGTGCGTGAAGCATTGTCTGAAATTGGCGTTCAAGGCATCACTGTGACTGAAGTTAAAGGCTTTGGTCGTCAGAAAGGGCACACGGAATTATATCGTGGTGCTGAATACGTTGTTGATTTTTTACCTAAAGTAAAAATCGAAGTGGCTGTTAGCGATGAGCAAACAGAACAAGTTATCGAAGCGGTAACTAAAGCAGCAAATACAGGCAAGATCGGCGATGGTAAAATCTTCGTAACGAGCCTAGAGCAAATTATTCGAATTCGTACCGGTGAAACTGGTGCAGACGCGATTTAATCTTTTTTTTATAAAAAGACGACAAATACATTTTGAATCAGATCTTCTGATTCATTGTTAAGCCTAATGCGGAGGGCTTTCCATGGAAAACCAAATTTTTGAGTTGCAGTATGCAATGGACACCTTTTATTTCTTGGTGTGCGGTGCGTTAGTTATGTGGATGGCGGCAGGTTTCGCCATGTTAGAAGCGGGCCTAGTTCGTTCTAAAAATACCACTGAAATTCTTACCAAAAACGTCGCTTTGTTCGCGATCTCTTGTACGATGTATCTAGTATGCGGTTATGCAATTATGTATGACGGCGGTCTTTTCCTTTCCGGTATCACTGAAGTCGATTCAGCAGCAGTATTAGCTGATTATGCGGCTCGTGAAGACGGTTTCCAGGGTGGTTCAATCTACTCGGGTGCTTCTGATTTCTTCTTCCAAGTTGTATTCGTAGCAACGGCTATGTCGATTGTTTCGGGTGCAGTTGCTGAGCGTATGAAGCTTTGGGCTTTCCTAGCGTTCGCTGTTGTGATGACAGGTGTTATCTATCCTTTAGAAGGTTCTTGGACTTGGGGCGGTCAGTCTGTATTCGGTCTGTACTCTTTGGGCGATGACTTCGGTTTCTCTGACTTTGCAGGTTCCGGTATCGTTCACATGGCTGGTGCTTCTGCGGCTCTTGCAGGCGTTATCTTATTAGGTGCTCGTAAAGGTAAGTACGGTAAGAACGGCGAAATCAACGCGATTCCTGGTGCTAACTTGCCAATGGCAACACTAGGAACATTCATCCTTTGGATGGGTTGGTTCGGTTTCAACGGTGGTTCTGTTCTTAAACTTGGCGATATCTCTAGCGCTCACTCTGTTGCGGTTGTATTCATGAATACTAACGCGGCGGCGGCTGGTGGTTTGATCGGTGCTCTAGTACTTGCTCGTATCTTGTTTAAGAAAGCGGATTTAACCATGGCCCTTAACGGTGCATTAGCTGGTCTAGTGGCTATTACTGCTGAGCCTTCTACACCAACGCCTCTGGAAGCAACGATTATTGGTTTAATCGGTGGTTTGATTGTTGTAGCCGCTATCCTTACTTTAGATAAGCTAAAACTTGATGATCCAGTTGGCGCTATCTCAGTTCACGGTGTTGTTGGTTTGTTCGGTCTGTTGGTTGTTCCATTCACCAATACTGGTGCAACATTCGGTGGTCAATTAGTCGGTGCTTTAACAATCTTTGTTTGGGTATTCGGTGCTTCATTCATAACTTGGTTAGTCATCAAAGCGGTGATGGGTATTCGTGTTACTGAAGAAGAAGAGTACGAAGGTGTTGATTTAGCGGAATGTGGTATGGAAGCATACCCAGAGTTTACAAATAAGTAAGATGACTAATTTGTAAGTTTAACGAGCTATACTCTCGTACGACAAAAAAACCGCAATCAGTAATGATTGCGGTTTTTTTATATCTGAAACAAATGTTATTCTTAGTCAGTTTTAATTATTAAGCTCTTTTCATGGATGAAATGTCTGCATGCTAAAAAAAGTATTTCCCGTTTTGTTATTATTTATCTGTAGTTTACCTGCGGCCCATGCCGACATTTATCGTTGGGTTGATGAAAATGGTAAAACTCAATTCTCTGATCGTCCATTAGATAATACGACCTCAAAAGTGACCGTTGATACTCAGCGTAATTCTTATGGTGGTGGCGGTGTCTTAGAGCGTCAGAGAAGCTTATTAGATAAGTATCAAGCTAATGATGTGAAAGAGCTGCGAGCTAAGCAGCAGGCTAAGAAACAGGCGGCTAAAGATAAGCGTTTAAAGGTCCGTTGTATTAATGCCAAAGACCGGTTAAAGAATTTTAAGAGAGGGGCTTTATACCGCTTGGATGATCAAGGCGAGCGCATTTATTACTCTGAAGAAGAACGTACAAAAACCATCGATAAATATCAGCAATTAATACAAGAAAATTGTTAATGTGACGGCAATTAAATTGTAAAATATTACCATTTTAGCTGGCAATATCCTCAATCTGAACTATAAATATTGACAACCTTATGTCAGGTGACAGTGGACATAGATTAATAATTATAGGGAGCTGACATTATGTCTGAGCAAAAGACTAAAAAAACTGAAACAACTGCTGCTAAATCTGAGAAGCCAAAAGTGCATGCTGAAGGCTATCATAGCCATAATGATGATATGCCAAATAGTGCAACCATTGCTGAACGTGAGCGTCAACGCAGCGAAGTGGCTTCTGAAGTTGAGGCATTTTTAGCCCAAGGTGGTGGCATAACGTCGGTAGAAGCAAACCTTCGTGCTGATCCGCCGAAAAAGCCTGAGTCAAATTATGGCAGCCGTCCAATTTAATTGAGTTTTTTCGTATCAATAGAGTGGGTCGTTAAATATCCGTTATACGCTTTTGCATTAGACCGATTAAGACACTGAAATGTTCGGTGTCTTAACTGGAATGTTGAAGGATTATTTAAAACAGAATCGCGGTAACTGAGTCACAAAAATACCGATAACATGTCTAAACCTATCGATAATTTAATATACTTATTAGACGACTTTTAAAGACCGATTCGCAGGATGCGCAAGGATGATTCAATGGCTAAGATAGCTTCCCCCGTAAAAATTCGCCGACGTTTACATGCATTGCCTGTAGCGGTAGGTTTAATTATTTTATTAACCACTGTGTTGTTTACAGGGAACGGTTTGGTCTAGTACGACCGATTAATGATAGGTTTGTAATTTTAGATTAACGATAATGATTGAGTGTGTCGAGTACTTGATCTAGATGAGTAATTTCGTGATCAGCTTTGTTTAATGAAGCGGGCCATTCTTGTTCTATAATGTTAGCCCACATGGTTTTAAACCCCATCTTTTGAGCGGCTTCTACATCCTGTTCAGGGTGGTCTCCAATATGAAAACTCTCTTCGGCTTTAACTCCTGCATATTTTAATGCGGCTAAAAACATATCATCAAAAGGTTTTGGACGAGAGACATTTTCAGCATGGTAGTGCGCCTGAAATAAATGATCTAAACCTATTATCGTCAAATCTGAATTGCCATTACTGAGGGCAATAACGTGATAATTTTTTTGTAACTCCTCTAGTACCGTCAATGCACTCGGAAATAATTCAACTTGATTTCTCGCCGCTAAAAAATCGGCGAAAACTTGCTCTGCAAACACATGGGCTTGTGCTTTATTAATGCCACACTGGATGAAAAGCTGACATAAAAATTCAATTCTGAACTGGCTTAGTTTATGGCGCAGATTGGGATGCTGCTGGTCGATTTCGCGCCTTAACTGTTTTAGTTTA
Source organism: Oleispira sp. (assembly GCA_051276935.1). Lineage (GTDB taxonomy): Bacteria > Pseudomonadota > Gammaproteobacteria > Pseudomonadales > Oceanobacteraceae > Oleispira. The sequence continues at coordinate 12,209 of JBNMPQ010000047.1, forward strand.
TCTGGGGTAAAGCATAGGTTTGCTTCAGGACAGCGGGCGATAATTGATTGCCATTGAATGCGTTCCGCACGGATAATAACCGGGTCGGTATGCCATAAAGTATTATCGAGGTCGAAAGTGATCAGTTTAATTGTCATGCTGATAGACTACTTAACTCTGTGGTAAATCGGGAAGTATTAACCCTAACACATCGCAGATATAATCTAAGAACAAGGTGTCCATAGAGCTGCGATAGAATTTAGGATCATCACTGGCAACACAGAGCACACCTGTTTGCTGGCCATTACGAATTTGAGCGGCTGCAATGGATTCAGCACTACTGTGGTGCTCGTCCAGCAACAAGTCCATCGTCTCGTCAGTCAGCTGTCCGCAGAAGGCGCGATGCCCCTTAAACAAACGATGAATTTCACGCTGCTTATCTTTATTGCTAATGCTGCGCAACGGGTGCTCTAGCTGTTCATCAGTAAAATACAATAAACTCCAATGATCAACATTGAAGTCTTGGCGCAAGCTATCGTCTAGAGCTACTTCGACATCAATCCAATTCTTGGCATCAATGAGTGATAGAACTAACCGTTTAGTTTTACTAAATAATTTATCATTACGGCGCGCGTTTTCCAGTAAGTCGGTTAAACGTTGGCGCAATTCAACATTACGTTCGCGATACACTGCGAGCTGACGTTCGATCAAGCTTGTCGCTTGACCAGAGTTATGCGGAATCCGCAGCTCTGTTAAAACGTCATCTTTTGCGATGAAAAAATCAGGATTATCTCGTAAATACTGTACAACGTCGGCATCAGTGAGTCGTAATGAATCGCTCATCATTTATTCCTTTAAATTGGCTTCGTCTGTCGATTGCGAGGCATTAGATATTGACTCGACCTTCGAACACATTGCTGGTTGGCCCCGTCATGATGACATCGCCTTGACCGTCCCATTCAATGGTTAAAGAACCACCGGGTA
>JBNMPQ010000048.1:0-13137 GCA_051276935.1 Oleispira sp.
CCGCAATTTCTTCTAGCAACAACAAGTCGATATTAGTATCACGACCCGTGCCTTTCAATGCCGCTACAACAGATTCTGTTGCAGTATGACCATAGGTCATAGACATTGAAGAGATAGCCGTATCTACACGGTCAACACCGGCTTCAACGGCTTTCAAGATTGTCATATCAGACAAACCAGAAGTCGCGTGAGCGTGTAATTGAATTTCAAGATCTGTTTGTGCTTTCAACTTAGTAACAAGTTCAAAGGCATCATACGGAGTCAGTACACCAGCCATATCTTTAATGGCGATAGAGTCTGCACCCATATCTTCTATTTTCTTGGCAAGGTCTACCCAAGAGTCCAGTGTGTGCACTGGGCTGGTGGTGTAAGACAGTGTGCCTTGTGCGTGCTTACCTTGTTTCTTAACGGCTTTTAAAGCAGTTTCAAGGTTACGCGGATCGTTCATTGCATCAAATACGCGAAACACATCAACACCATTAATGGCGGCACGCTCAACGAATTTTTCAACAACATCATCGGCATAGTGGCGGTAACCTAAAAGGTTTTGTCCACGAAGCAGCATTTGCTGAGGTGTGTTTGGCATCGCTTTTTTGAAGGCACGAATACGATCCCATGGGTCTTCACCCAAGAAGCGAATGCATGAATCAAAGGTTGCGCCGCCCCAAGATTCAAGTGACCAATAGCCAACCTGATCAAGTTTCTCAGCAATAGGAAGCATGTCGTCGATGCGCATGCGAGTCGCCAGTATAGACTGGTGTGCGTCGCGTAATACGACGTCTGTGATACCAAGAGGTTTCTTAGAATCGGTCATGGATGATGGCCTTTTCTTCCGTTTACGTTGTTTACGTATAGGTGGATCCGAATTCGTGCGCTACTTTTGGCGCGCACGATGCTCTTTTACTGCCGCTGCTAAAACTTTTAGCAACTGCGGGTCTACACCTTGGCTCGGCGCAGTCATCACAGGATCTGCAACAACAACCGGTTCAGGGGCAAACTTATTTACTATTTTGGACATCAAGCTGGTAGCGAAAATCAGTAATACTAAAAACGAAAATACTGTTCCCATACCAAAGGCCATCAGTTCCAAACCACTCGAAACTAGCTCAGACATGCCGGCTGATCCTCATTAAATATTCTATGTGTCTATTTTTTGAGCACATAATGCTCTCCTAAATAGTCTAAAAGGCAAGTTAATGTACTCAAAAACGCCCATTTTGACAAGTTTAATGACACCTTTCGATGCATTAAGTGCACTTTTCATTTACTAAAACCTCCATATTAAACAAGGGTTTATAGAAAACAGACTGGTAAACCTGAACATATTCGCATAACAGGCCCAACAAATTATATTCAATTAATCCTTATGAATTGTTAGTTTTAGCTAAGATTATTCTACAGAGGAGCCCTAAATAAGCTGATCAGTCCCTATATTATCTAAGCCCCAATCGACAATTAATGCAATTTTCATCACTTGAAATTCTTTCGTAAAACGCTCTGAACTTGACGACATTAGTTTTTGCAGATCATGGACAAAATAACAAAAGATTTGCCTTTAAAAAAGGCAAAGCCTATGAATAAGAAATTAGCATGAGACAAAAAGTAATTTAAAGGACATTAATACGTATAAAGGAAGCATTTACATAATTGATTATTATTTTTTATAAAGCGGACTCACACTCAACGAAAAATAAAATAAAAATCGTCTTAATTTATTAATCTGTGTGTAGTGGATAAATCTGAATATTTTTTGATCTAGGAGGGAAAATGGTGCGCTTGGTAGGAGTCGAACCTACGACCACCTGGTTCGTAGCCAGGTACTCTATCCAGCTGAGCTACAAGCGCACTTCAAAAATTTTTCTATTACGACGAATCTATCTATTACAGAGAATAAATAAATGGTGCGCTTGGTAGGAGTCGAACCTACGACCACCTGGTTCGTAGCCAGGTACTCTATCCAGCTGAGCTACAAGCGCACTTTAAAACTTTTTCTATTACGACGAATCTATCTATTACAGAGAATAAATAAATGGTGCGCTTGGTAGGAGTCGAACCTACGACCACCTGGTTCGTAGCCAGGTACTCTATCCAGCTGAGCTACAAGCGCACGTTGTATCTTGCTGCCAACTTAATATCTTTCAATATTAAAGTGGCGGAGAGGGAGGGATTCGAACCCTCGAAAGGATCTCTCCTTTACACCCTTAGCAGGGGCGCGCTTTCAGCCACTCAGCCACCTCTCCTCAACACGGCCAAGATAATACCATGTTTTTTTCTTTTGCATAGTCTAAATGTAAAAATAATTAGATTTTATCCATAAATATTAATACGTTAGAAGTTTCCGCTTGGCTCAGCCTCGCCATTTTTTTCACGCTGGATACGCTGATAAATTTCTTCGCGGTGAACTGCGACTTCCTTTGGTGCATCAACACCGATGCGAACTTGGTTACCTTTAACGCCTAAAACGGTTACGGTAACTTCATCACCAATCATCAATGTTTCGCCGACACGGCGAGTCAAAATTAGCATTAGATTCTCCAATCTTTCCGTTGTACTTTTTCAAGTACATTTAATACTGTGCGAACTGCTTTGTTTCTAGGGTGTTTGTCTATCTATTCTATAAATATCTAAACGAGATATTTCCCCGCCATTCTGTTTAGTATTGCCTACCTTTGACAAAATGAAAGAAAAAGCAGGGAATAATCCAGAACTTTTAGTGCTGTATGGGCACTCCGACCCATACGAGAGCTAATATCAGACTAATGTCTTATATTACGCCCCCTCCTCAGCATCGAGGCCAAACGCTGTGTGCAAAGCGCGCACTGCAAGCTCTAAATATTTTTCTGCAATCACAACAGAGATTTTAATCTCAGACGTGGTAATTGCTTGAATATTGATGGACTCGTCCGCCAATACTTTAAACATTTTACTGGCAACGCCCGCATGAGAGCGCATACCAACACCGACCATTGATACCTTGCAGATATCATCAGTACCGGACACATGGCGCGCATCAAGTTCAGCGGCGGTGTTTTGCAAGATTTCTAGTGCTTTTTTATAGTCATTACGATGTACCGTAAAAGTGAAGTCGGTCGTACCGTCTTCCGCCACATTCTGCACAATCATATCAACTTCAATATTTGCATCACTGATAGGACATAAAATCTTAGAAGCAACGCCTGGAATATCAGGAACGCCTTTAACGGTTACTTTGGCTTCATCGCGATTAAACGCGATACCGGAAATTACTGGATTTTCCACGGAGCTATTCTCCTCCATTGTAATGAGTGTGCCAGGGCCATCATCAAAAGTAGAAAGTACGCGCAAGGGTACTTTATATTTACCCGCAAACTCAACTGATCGGATCTGCAATATTTTTGAACCCAGACTTGCCATCTCTAACATTTCTTCGAACGTCACTTTTTCCATTCGCCGTGCATTAGGCACAACGCGAGGATCAGTAGTATATACGCCATCGACGTCAGTATAGATCTGTGCTTCGTCAGCGCCAAGCGCAGCTGCGAGAGCAACACCCGTTGTATCAGAGCCACCACGACCTAAGGTCGTGATGTTATTGTCACTATCAACGCCTTGAAAACCCGCAACAATACAAACATTGCCAGCATCTAATTGCTTTCGCATCGCATCGGTATCGATATCTTCGATTCTGGCTTTCATGTGTGAGCTATCAGTTTTAATGCCCACCTGCCATCCAGTGAAGGATTTAGCACCCACCCCACGTTCCTGCAACGCCATTGCTAATAATGCAATCGTTACCTGCTCGCCGGTAGATATCAACACATCCATTTCTCGAGGATTTGGATTATCTGAGATGCCAGCCGCCAGTCCAATAAGACGATTTGTCTCACCGCTCATAGCAGATACGGCAATCACCAACTGGTGACCCGCATCATGGAAGGACTTAACTTTATCTGCGACATGCTTTATGCGCTCGACGGTGCCTACCGAAGTACCGCCGTACTTTTGTACATATAACGCCATGATTCAAACTAACTGAAAAAAAAGGGGCTTAATTAAACACTAAATCTGCCTATTATTAAATCAAAAAATAAAAAGCCAAATCAAAAAAAGGCGCTTGATTCAATTATCAATCGCCTTTCGCTCTGCACGTTAATATAAAGCCAAAAACCTTACGTTTATTAACTATAAATAATTAACTTTTAACATCGACAAGCTCTTACAACTTATCTACTAGCGCTTTAAACGCTTCTAATGCTTGCGGAATACCGGCCGCATTCTTACCACCTGCTTGTGCCATTTCTGGTTTACCACCACCACGACCATCAACATAAGGCGCGCATTCTTTAACAATATCACCGGCTTTTACCTTACCGATCAAATCCTTGGTAACACCCGCGAGTAATGTAACCTTACCTTCGGTTTCAGCGGCAAGCATAATAACGGCTGATCCTAATTTATCTTTTAACTGATCTAGAGTGGTTTTCATCGTCGGTACATCAGTGCCGTCGATACGTGCAGATAACATTTTGAAACCGTTTGCAGTGACTGCCTGCGACGCGAGGTCTGAACCTGCAGAACTTGCAAGCTTAGCTTTTAACGCTTCTAACTCTTTTTCTAACTGACGATTTTTAGCAATAACCAGCTCAACTTTTTCGCCTACATTATCACTACTGCCTTTTACAGAGCGTGCAATCGTATTCAATGTGGCTTCTTGATGAGAAATAAAATTTAAAGCGGCCTGACCTGCGACCGCTTCTATACGGCGAACACCCGCTGCAGCACTCGCTTCAGAAATAATTTTAAAAACGCCTAAGTCACCCGTTCTTTTAGCATGAGTGCCACCACATAATTCAATTGAAAATTGATCAGCGCCGTCTCCCGTTCCCATCGCAAGCACACGTACTTCATCGTCGTACTTCTCACCGAACAACGCCATCGCGCCACTATTTTTAGCGTCGTCAACATTCATCAAGCGAGTAGTAATTTCACTGTTGTCACGAATTTCTGCGTTAACACGATTTTCGATCGTCGCCACTTCTTCTGCGGTCATTGCTTCTAAGTGAGAGAAGTCAAAACGCAATTTATCGTACGTGACCAAAGACCCTTTCTGTGCAACGTGCTCACCTAATAAGTTACGCAATGCAGCATGCAAAATATGAGTTGCTGAGTGATGCAAGGTTATCGCAGCGCGCTTATCGGCATCAACTTCTGCGGTAAGCTTGTCACCGGGCTTAACCGTTCCTTCAACTAAGATGCCTTGATGTATATGGTTACCACTTTCTTTTACCGTATTCTTAACTTGAAAAACCACACCCTCTGCTTTTAAGAAACCGCTATCACCAGACTGACCGCCTGACTCACCATAAAAAGCTGTTTCGTCTAATACGATTAACGCTTCAGTGCCTGCACCCGGACTTGCAGAGATACTTTCAACTTTTTCACCATCAATAAACAATGCCTGCACAGCACCTTGATTATTTAGATTGTCATAACCCATGAAAGCGGTTGAGCCCTCTAATTCAAGCGCCTTTCCACCTTTCATAGTGAAATTACCGGCCGCTCTTGCGGTCGCACGCTGATGCTCCATTGCGGTTTCAAAACCCGCTTCGTCGATTTTTAAATTCTTTTCACGTGCAACATCCGCGGTCAAATCCATCGGAAAACCGAAAGTATCGTAAAGCTTGAATACCGTTTCACCAGGAATGGTATCGCCTTCTAAAACGCTGATCGCATCGTTTAAAATGCCCATGCCTTTATCAAGCGTTTTCGCAAACTGCTCTTCTTCTAAACGCAATACTTTTTCAATCTGCGGCTGAAGCTTAACAAGCTCTGGATAGGCTTCGCCCATTTGCTCAACTAACGCGGTAACCAGTTTATGGAAGAAACCAATCTTCGCACCCAACATGTGGCCATGACGAACGGCGCGACGAATAATACGGCGCAATACATAACCACGCCCTTCGTTTGATGGATAAACACTGTCGACGATTAAAAAACTGGTCGAGCGAATATGATCGGCAATGACTCGTAACGATTTATTTTCTAAATCAGTACAACCCGTCACTTCTGCGGCCGCTTTCAATAATGCTTGGAATAAATCGATTTCGTAGTTGCTATGAACGCCCTGCATAATTGCAGCGATACGCTCAAGACCCATACCCGTATCAACCGATGGCTTAGGTAAAGGATGCATTACACCGTCTTCAGTACGGTTGAACTGCATGAATACGACATTCCAAATTTCAATGAAGCGATCGCCATCTTCTTCTGGCGTGCCTGGCTTACCACCCCAAATATGCTCGCCGTGATCATAGAAGATCTCGGTACATGGACCACACGGACCGGTATCACCCATCGACCAGAAATTGTCTGATGCGAATTTGGCGCCTTTATTATCACCAATACGGATGATTTTATCAGCGCTCAGACCCATATCTTTATGCCAAAAATCATAGGTCTCTTCATCATCGGCATAGACCGTAACCAATAACTTGTCTTCTGACAGGTTCATCCACTCTTTAGAGGTTAAAAACTCCCAGGCAAACTTGATCGCATCCTGTTTAAAATAATCACCAAAACTAAAATTACCCAGCATTTCAAAAAATGTATGGTGGCGAGCGGTATACCCAACGTTTTCTAAATCGTTGTGCTTACCACCGGCACGAACACAGCGCTGTGAAGAGGTCGCACGGGTATAGCTGCGATCATCCTGACCTAAAAATACATCTTTAAACTGAACCATACCCGCATTGGTAAACAATAAGGTTGGATCATTACCCGGAATCAAAGGGCTAGAGGCAACAATTTCGTGCCCTTTAGAATTGAAATAATTCAAGAACGCTTGGCGAATATCAGAGCTTTTCATAGTTAACACGGTCCATTAATACTGGATTAAATACTGGCAATACAGCTGGGTAAAAATATTTGGGCGTAATTATAGCTTGCCTCGCGGGGAATAAGTAGATGTCAAAAAAAACTATCCCAATGGCATCGCCTCACGTTGAAATATCCTTGTTCAGTAGCTAGCCTTACACCAATAAATACAAAAGTTAGTTGACGAATCAATATAACTACATAAGAATACACGAATAAATAAATTTGGAGTTTTTTTATGAATATCGACCGTCTCGTATTGGCCATTGCAGGTAGTTTCATTTTAATTAGCCTGTTACTTTCTCAGCTACATTCAATTTACTGGCTAGGCTTTACTGCTTTTGTCGGTTTTAATTTGATACAAGCATCTTTTACTGGCTTTTGCCCATTAGCAATAATACTAAAAGCTTTTGGTCAGCCAGCAGGTTCTGCATTTAAATAAAGTAACGTTTCCTCGCTTTTCATAGTGCTATACAAAACCGTCTAAATTTAGATGGTCTTGTTTGGCAGAATCGAACCCACCATTAAAGCTTATTTTCTTTTATAATGCCCCGATATTATATTACAGGAAATAAGCCATGCGCTTACGGCTCAATGTCTTCATCATTCTCTTCTCCTTCTTCACTTTTGCATCATCCTTACAGGCTAACGAGGCATTAAAAGACACAGAGACAAAAATAATGGTTTGGGCTAGCTACCCTCAAACATTGCCTCAATTCGATTATTCGAATGGTTTACTGCAAGAAAACTGGCCACAACTCTCAGCGGGCATTCAGCTCCCCTGGCCTGACAGTGTTTTTGTAAAAAACATGATGAAAAAATTTCCCGTGATGTCAAAACAACTTAAAGAACTGGCTAACAAACCCGACAGCCACCCTGCTTTAGCCCCTATTTTAAATCAAGATTTCCAACCCCTAGCACTGGCCATTCAACACGTTTGGCGTCTTCATTACCAAGGTCAATATCAACAAGCCTACGAGCTGGGTATGGAGTTAGGTCATGCAGGGTTATTACCTGCACTGTACGCAAAACTTATTCACACAACGTTTTTAATAAGCAGCGCCCACAAAGAGGAAAAATTTTTAGAAGTCGATGCCGTTATGAAACCCCTCATTCCATTACTTAAGGATTTTAATTTCTTAACCTTTGGTGATGCTTACCAAAAGGCTCGTCGCCTTGAATTATTGTCAACGACCGCTGCGTCAGCCTCTGGACTGCTTGGCCCAACTCAAGAAGCGTTACGAATGTTGCATAAAGGATTTCCAGAACATCCGCTCTACAGTGCAATGTTAGCAGGCATCGATGCCGGTATTATCGAACGCGTTGGTGGGTTTCTTGGCGGCATAACTTATGGCGCTGATGAAGATCGCGTTATTGAATTATTTGAAGATGCTCTAGTTCATGAAAAGCGCCTTGCGGTGCTTTATAACGAATATGCCCAAGCACTCATTCGTCTTGATGACTCAGATTACGAAGTGAAGCTCGAAACTCTATTGAAAACTTGCATTGATTTACCCGTTTACAGCGCGGAAGAAGCACTCAATCAACAAGTATGTGCAAAATCATTTGAAAAAAGGCGACATTCTAATAATTCATAACATTATAATTAGAACTAGGCTTTCAGTGTACTTTAAAAAAACGTGCACAATCTTACCCTTACGTAAGATCTGATTGTGCACAGAATTATTATTTATTGGCAGCGGCACGAGCGGCTTTAAGCCATCCGTCAAACGTTGTTTGATTCATTTTTATCCAATTCAATGCATGTTGACGAATTTGTTTTTGAGAGTCTTCACCATCAGCGATCAGCATATTTTCGGCACTGACATCATTAATCGGTAACGTCGCAATTTCAAATAACTTAGCAGCAGATGGGTTTTTCGCTGCAAATTCTTTATTAGCAACGATTCGCTGGCTATTGATATTAAAACCATAGTTTTTGCCGTTCGCCAACGATGTGTCAGTCCCATTCGGGTTAGATGAAAAAGGCACTTCCAACCAAACAACATCTTTACCTGGAACTAATTTTCCTGATACCCAATATGGCGTCCAAGTGTAATAGAAAATAGACTGGCCTTCGTTATAACGAACAATGGTATCGGCAATAATGGCTGCATACTGTCCTTGCTTATGGGTAATGCGATCACGTAACTTGAACGCATCTAATTGATGTTCAATCACACCTTCACAACCCCAACCCGCCTGACAACCTGTTAGATCTGCTTTGCCATCATTGTCAGTATCAAACAATTTCGCAATTTTAGGATCTTTAAGTTGTTCGATATTATTAATGCTGTATTTGTCAGCCGTTTTTTTATCGATTAAATATCCCTGCACAGCACCCTTTATGTAACTTCCTCCACGATAAAATACGTTATCACCACCCGCATTAGCGTACATAGCATTGTGCAAGGGGAACCAGTTGACTGCCAAGTAAGTCGCATCACCACTAGCAATGGCCGTATAAGCAGCACTGTAATCGACCTCTTTAATACCCTGCACATCATAGCCAAGCTCAGACAAGGCCTCGTTCAATACAATCGTTTGAAATGCTTCTTCAGATATCGGACTATGCAATGCTTGCACCTTGATACCTTTGCCTGGCTTTTCATTTGCGTAACTTAAGTTAACCGCAACCAGTAATGACACTGAAACAAGTGCGCTCATTAGTTTTTTCATATATCCCTCTTTATTATGCTTTTTTGCTATGAATGTAATTCTTAAACCTCTAACTTCGTCACATCTGCGAGCCCCTTATACTCGCGAGTTGGTTAATTTTTTCTTCAAGCTGATAATAAGCCCTACTGGGCCTTTCGAATACCAACCACTCCCCCCTCTTTCTCGATCTGATCGACCCAATGACTGGGTCATACGATCTAAAATAATCGCTAAAATAACGATGCCAATGCCGCCAACAGTCGCAAGACCAATATCCAATCGACCAATGCCTCGCAATACCATTAAACCAAGACCGCCAACGGATATCATCGACGCAATAACTACCATTGATAAGCTCAACATCAATGTTTGATTCACACCGGCCATAATTGTGGGCATTGCCAACGGTAACTGAACTTTAAATAACATCTGTCGCTCGCTAGCGCCAAATGATTGTCCAGCTTCTATTAAATCGCTAGGGACTTGTCTGATACCCAAGTTGGTCAAACGAATCACCGGCGCAACCGCAAAGATAATTGTCACGATAACCCCGGGTACATTACCAATACCAAACAGCATCACGATGGGGACTAGGTAGACAAAGGCGGGGGTGGTTTGCATCGTATCGAGTAACGGTCTTATAAAGCGTTGACTACGATCACTTCTCGCCATAAAAATGCCGGTGGGTATGCCAATTAACATACAAAAAAGCACAGATGTTAATACCAGAGATAGGGTTGTCATCGACTCTTCCCATGCCCCTATCGCACCCACAAATAATAAGCCAAGCGATGTCATTACCCCTAAACGCTTACCCACAAGCTGCCATGCAAGCAGCCCGAATAGCAGAATCATGATTAACGGCGATACACTTTGCAGCATAGACTCAATGGCTTGAAGCGTATTATCGATAGGAGTTTTAATGGCAGAAAATACCGGTCTAAAGTTCAGTACTAGCCAAGAAACGAATGTTTCTACCCAATCCTGAAGAGGTATCCAGTTATGTGAGAAGGGTTCACTAAAAGAAAGCGGTATCTGCTCTTCCACACCTGCCGATAAACTTGATTTAAGCTCAGTACTGGTTGATTCCATCGACCCCCAAGGATTGCTTGCACTCTCTTCAACGGGTTCGGTGGCTGCCCAAGGATCAATTGCTTGCTCACTCATTGTTTTGTCTCCCGATCTAAAGTTTCTAACAACAGGCTCTGGCTTATCACCCCTTGATATTTATTATCTTTATCGACGACTGGAACAGGACAAGGAGAATTAGCCACCTGACCTATTACTTCGTTTATTTGAGTGGTGTCTGTAATAGAATCAATATCAATAAAAGCACTTTCGAGTTGATCTTGATTCGATAAGTTTTCTGGAAGATCTTCAGTCATTAAGACACCTCTTAACTGATCATGCTCATCAGTCACGTAGGCGTAGGTTGATTCATCATCATTTAAGTTAATTAGCGCTTGAGAAAGGTCACCCTCGAGGGCTTGTTTAATCACTTTAGCGTCGACTTGCGTCGCAATATCACCCGCATTAAAAACATTACTGACATCAACACCTTTAAAGAAAGACTTCACATAATCATTTTCAGGGTCATTAAGTATCTCATCCGGCTTACCTACTTGAATAATTTCTCCGCCTTGCATAATAGCAATGCGATCACCAATACGCATGGCTTCGTCTAAGTCGTGAGATATAAATATAATGGTGCGTCGATGGGCTTGCTGAAGGTTTACCAGCTCATCTTGCATTTCAGCTCTTATGAGAGGATCAAGAGCAGAGAATGCTTCATCCATGAGTAGAATATCAGGATCGTTCGCCAAAGCTCTAGCGAGTCCGACACGCTGTTGCATTCCGCCAGACAACTCATCAGGGTAACTCGTTGCATGAGCCCCAAGACCAACCTGATCAAGGGCACTCATAGCTTTTTCATGGCGTACCTCTTTCGGATCACCACTTAATTCCAAACCAAAAGCCGCATTGTCTAAAACCGTTAAATGCGGCATCAAGGCAAAGGATTGAAAGACCATACTGACTTTATTTCGGCGAATGGCTCTTAATTTGGTTTTATCGAGCTTGGTAATGTCTTCGCCGTCTATTAAAACTTGTCCCAGTGTCGGTTCAATTAAGCGATTCAACAACCTGACGAGAGTCGACTTACCGGAACCGGACAGGCCCATAATGACAAAAATCTCACCTTCTTCTATCTGCAAAGAAGCATTTTGGACACCGACAGTCATGCCTGTCTCACTAAAAATAGTATCTTTGGTCGCGCCGGACTCAAGCATTTTAATCGCTTTTTTGGGCTTATTGCCAAACACTTTATAGAGGTTTTTGACTTCTAATTTATAGTTCATCGTCGCCTTATTATTTAGTGTTCTAAGTAATTAATATATATTCATGCTCCGGACAAAGCAAATCCTGAACTCTGCCACGCAAATATACTGCTAAATTCGCTCATCACTTCTTTCTGTTTCTTCAGGCTATAAAGTATATTTTTCAAAAGGGAATATCATAAAAAGGACTTATAATTTCAATAAATTGATGCTCAAATTATTTAACATATAAATAACTATAGCCATGATTACTAACAGCATAGCCTATGGTATGGATCTATTACATAAGTGATCTAATTACGCCTCGTCTTCGTAATCTGCCCAATACAAACGCTTAAAGGTCAAACCATGTCAAATTTATATCAATTAACTTACGCAAGTCAGGCGAATGTAGGTTTAGATGAAAAAGGTGTAAATTTAGAGGTCGGTAGAATCCTAACTAAATCTAAAAGTAATAATGCACAACTAAATATTGGTGGGGTTTTATATTATGCTGATGGCTATTTCTTTCAAGTTTTAGAAGGTGAAAGAGAAGCCGTTCAAAATTTATACGAAAAAATAGCTAGAGATGAACGACATTCTGATGCAAAAATTCTTTTAGAGGGCTTTATTGATAATTCTCAATTCTTTAATTGGACAATGCATTTTGTACCTTCAGGTAGCAGTATTCGAGAATTATTAAAAGATTACGGTTTGAGTCGTTTTACTCCGTTTATCTTTTCTAAACCTTTGGTTAATACGTTAATTGAAGTACTTAGCATGAATGGCCAGTACATTTCTAAGAACACAGCAAAAAGTAAGAATGCCACCTCAGGCATACTTTCTAAATTTAAGCGGCTGTTCTCATAAATACTTTAGACATAAATTATCGTTAAGGTTTTTTATAGAAAGCTTGGTTTCAGCTGTCATTAAAAAATACGTCAAACTCAAAACTTATTACTAAATCCAACCATTAATGTCACTGCATTAAACCTTCTAAAGAGTAAATAATCCCCTTTTGTGACGTACCTTGGCCGACAGTCGGATATAATGGACTTAATTCCCATTTTCTATAGGATTTAATCGTGCATAAAATAGTCATTGTTGGCGGCGGCGCTGGTGGTTTAGAGCTTGCAACACAACTGGGTCATAAATGGGGCAAAAAGGGAAAGGCGGACATTCATCTAGTGGATGCAAACCATACTCATTTATGGAAACCCCTTTTGCACGAAGTTGCCACAGGCGCCTTGGACTCGGGAATAGACGAGTTAAATTATCAAGCGCATGGCAAAAAGCATGGTTTCAACTTTCA
>JBNMPQ010000049.1:0-12948 GCA_051276935.1 Oleispira sp.
CCAGAGCTCAATATGACATAGACCCTCTTTTTAAAGAATCAGTCGATATTCAGCTGTATGGGCGGACTTGGTCTTTTGAATTACAATCTGATAAAAAGTTTCGAGAGGCTTCTATAAACAGTCAACCCACTATGATATTAGTTGGAGGCATCATAATTGACTGCATACTTCTGAGTGTTTTTATTTTTCTTACCCGAGCTAACCGCAAAGCCTTATTTTATGCAGATCAGATTACCCTTAAGCTAAAATTTAAAACAAAACACTTAGAAAAATCGAATTATGATTTAGAACAGTTCTCGTACATAGCGTCTCATGATTTAAAATCTCCACTTAACGGTATTAAACAGCTTGCAACTTGGATAGAAGAAGATTGTAAAGATCTCTTACCCGATGAATCTAAAAAACATCTGGCACTGTTAAAGTCACGCAGTGAACGCATGATGAAACTACTCAATGATCTATTAGCATATTCACGTATAAACAGTAAAAATTATGATCCAGAAATAGTAAATCTTCAGACAATGAGCAAAGACATATTTGTTTTATTAAACGCGCCGGATAACTTCTCTATTTCTGCGCCCGACATCAATCTTAAAATACCTAAATCTCCACTTGAAATCATTCTTAGAAATCTCATATCCAATGCAATAAAACATCATGATAAAAAAAGGGGAAAAATTGAAATTACTTACGAATGTATCGATAATACGCACATACTATGTGTTTCAGATGATGGCCCTGGTATCCCTGAAGATCTTCATGACAAATCGATGCAAATGTTTCAAACCTTACAACCTCGTGATCGAGTAGAAGGAAGTGGAATGGGGCTTGCCATAGTTAACCGTATTATCTCGCATCATAATGGCAAGTTCTTTATAGCTAAAGACATAAAAGAAGGCACTAAACTTGTCATTCACTGGCCGGTTTAATCACATCAAGGAATAAAATAATAAAAGAGAAATAAACAATGCAGAAACTAGGGGATGAAGTGACATTATTACTCATCGAAGATGATGATATTGATGTAATGACAGTTGAACGTAGTTTTAAGAAAAACAGAATAGCAAACCCTATCGTTCGTGCACATGACGGTCGAGATGCATTAGAGATACTTCAAAAGAAACAAATCAATAGCCCTTATGTTATTTTGCTTGATCTTCAAATGCCCAGAATGAATGGCATCGAATTTTTAGAGGCACTTCGTGCTGATAAAGAACTGGCACAAAGTGTCGTCTTTATCTTAACAACTTCAAAAGCCGAAGAAGACATGATTGCGGGTTATGAAAAAAATATCGCAGGTTACTTTTTAAAAGATGACTCCGGTGATAATTTTATTGATCTTATTAACGTACTTGATTCTTACTGGAAAGTAGTTCACTTCCCGTAGACTTTTTAACTTTAATAAATAAGCAGAATATTTAATGATGAAAGTTCTTATTGTTGACGATGACGTAATTGATCGTACAAGTATTGTTAGAATACTTAAAAGCAGTGAATCTGCACCTGAAATCATCGAAGTTGAAACGGCAGAGGAAGGTTTACATCAACTTAAAATCATTCAGTTTGATGTCATTTTACTCGATTATAATTTGCCTAAAAAAAGTGGCATGGAATTTTTATTAGAATTAAAAAGTGATTCAGCAATAAGAAATACTGCTGTTATTATGATGAGCACATCTGAAGAAGAAAAACTGGCATTAGACTGTATCAGTTCAGGTGCTCAAGACTTTCTTGCTAAGACAGAAATAACGGCATTTCGTCTAAGGCGTGCCATTTTAAGTGCTCAAGCCAGATCAGAATTAGAACAAGAACTTTATCAAAGTTACCAAAAAACAAAGAAACTCGCAGAGTGTGATAGCTTAACAGGGTTAGCTAACCGCTATTTATTTGATGAATCTTTAGTGCAAAGTATTTCAGATCATCAAAGAAGTGGTAATTATTTAGCGTTAATCCTTTTAGATTTAGATCATTTCAAATACATAAACGACAATTATGGCCATGATGTAGGGGACGAACTTTTAATAAAGGTCACCACTCGAATCAACTCATGCTTACGAGGAAATGAATTATTTGCAAGACTGGGGGGAGACGAGTTTTCGATTACACTTTTAAACATCAAATCTCCGCAAGATGCTAACAGTGTCACCCTGCGTATTTTAAACTCCCTTAAAATGCCTTTTCAAGTCGGTGACATCACCGTCATGTCTACCGCTAGCATAGGAATATCGCTATATCCCGGTGATGGTGAAAATGCTACCGATTTATTTAAACATGCAGATGTGGCGATGTATCGCGCTAAGAACCTTGGTCGGAATCAGCATTCGTTTTATGAACAAAAAATGCAAAATCAATTTTTAATCGCCTATGAAATTGAAAAAAACCTGAGAGAATCCATCGATAAAGAAGAGTTTATTTTGTTTTATCAGCCAGTAATCACGCTGGCGACAATGGAAGTTACTGGCTTTGAAGCTTTACTCCGTTGGCCTAAATACAGTGATATTGGCCCTGATATTTTTATTCCTATTGCTGAAAAAAGCTTACTTATCATTGATTTAGGGCGTTGGGTTATTTCTGCAGCGCTTAAACAATTAAGTGAATGGAATAAACGCTCTGCAGAGCCTATGTCAATCGCGATCAACTTATCCCCCGTTCAGCTGTCAGATCCTGAACTTATACACTTTATTGCAAACACTCTGAAACAAAATAAAATATCACCAAAACAGGTGGAGTTCGAACTGACTGAAACAGCATTGTTCGTAGAATCTGACTTAACGAGTAACTCAATTAAAGCCCTCAGTGATTTGGGCTGCCGCATTGCTTTGGATGATTTCGGAACCGGATTTTCTTCATTATCACACTTACATAACTACCCCATTAATACCGTCAAAATTGATAAGTCTCTCATGCCTAGCTCATCGTCAAATGAAGCCAGTGAACGATTAGTGACAGGGCTTGTTTTAATGATTAATTCACTGGGCCTAGATATCATTGCTGAAGGTGTAGAAGAAAAAAAAGATTTAGATATGTGTAAATCATTAGCCATTAATAAAGTACAGGGTTACTACTTTAACTACCCATTAACCGTATCGGACATTGAATTACACTATTTTAATAATTAAGGGCTATAAATCAGCTCATTAGCGAACGCAGTTTACGTACCTGCCGTACACCATAGTAGGCTGCCAATAACCCTAAGGCATATTCACTGGTAGAAGCACAGAATGCGGTAACCGCGATGCAAGAAGAATACTTAAGTGTCTGTCTCATTTCTTGTAATTTACCCATAAATCACCTCAGCTAATCGGTTAACTCAATTAAATTTTAATATATTTCTACTGCAAACTTGAACACCGTTCAAAATAAAACTATTATTATGAACAGTGTTTAGAATAATAGAGATTAAACCACTCAAGTCAACTATTTTGGTTAAAATTGGTGAATCCCCATGGCACGTCGTAAAGATCATAGCCCAGAAGAACTTAAAGCCTGGGTAATAAGCGCTGTTATAGAGTTTTTACAGCAACAGCCCGCACAAGTGCTTAGTCTGCGCAAAATTGCCAAGATGGTCGCTTACTCGCCAGGTACTCTGATAAATCTATTTGGTAGCTATGCCCACCTGTTATTGGCCGTAAATGCTTGCACCCTAGATCAAATCAGTAAACTTTTAGAAAAAAGTTTAACAGACGCTAAAACGCTAAGTGCTCAGCAACAGCTGCTATTGTTTGCACAAGAGTACTTAACCTTTGCCCAGCAACATACTTTTCAATGGCGCTTATTGTTCGAGCATCGCTTGGATGAAGACGTCCCCGACTGGCAGCAGAGCCGTATTAATCAATTGTTCGCGCTGATTGAACTGCGTCTAACGTTGCTGGCTCCCCATGCTAAGCCCGATGAACTGCAACACGCATCCCGCACTATCTGGGCCTCGGTACACGGTATCTGTATGTTAGACGTTGATAATAAAATTTTCGCCTCAACCACCAGCCATTGCCAAACAGTGAATGGAGACAGTATGATCCATTCATTAATTCATCATTATTTATCGTCGTGGAAAACATCCTCCGACGCTAATATCACGAATTCTCAATAAGGATATTAAACATGAGTCAGCAAGGACAATTTTCACTTCTCAATAAACGACGATTTCTGCCCTATTTTTTAACTCAAGCCTTAGGCGCTTTTAACGACAATTTGTATAAGAATGCGCTGTTATTATTAATCACTTTTGGTGGCATTAGCGCGCAAAGTGATTCGGCGTTATTAACCAACTTGGCCGCGGGTTTATTCATTCTTCCTTTCTTTTTATTTTCTCCTATTGCCGGTCAAATTGCCGATAAGCTAGAAAAATCGACACTCATTCGCTGGGTAAAAGGCTTAGAAGTGATCATAATGGTGTTGGCTGCCAGCGCCATTTTAATGGGAAATATTGCCATGATGATGGTGCTGTTATTTCTTATGGGAATGCAGTCCGCTATTTTTGGCCCGGTGAAATTCGCCTTATTACCACAGCAACTGAATGACGAAGAATTAGTCGGTGGTAACGCTCTCGTTGAGATGGGTACTTTTTTAGCCATCTTAATCGGTACTATTACCGCCGGTATTTTCTTTGATTTTGAACAAGGTCAATATTGGATTGCCGGAGGCATCGTTGTCTTTGCCCTATTAGGTTTTTTATCCAGCCAATATATTCCTCGCGCTGCCCCTAACGATCCTAACTTAAAAATTAACTGGAACCCCTTCACCGAAATGGTGAATACCCTTAGACAAGCGCGTGAAAATCGCTCAGTGTTTTTATCAATTTTGGCGATCAGCTGGTTTTGGTTTATCGGCGCGAGCTACTTAACTCAGTTCCCTAATTTTGCCCGTGATTATTTAGGCGGCTCAACTCAAGTTGTTACTTTGCTGCTAACCCTCTTTTCTTTAGGTGTCGCAATCGGTTCTTTATTATGTGAAAAACTGTCTGGACGTAAAATTGAATTAGGTATCGTCCCTATCGGCTCGATTGGCATGAGTATTTTTGGCATCGATTTATATTTTTCTGTCACGGGTATTCAAGTGGTCGACGGTATGACGGCTATGGCGTTTATTCAACAGGCTGAGAACTGGCGATTAATGTTTGATATCGCGATGGTTAGTGCTTTTGGTGGTTTATTCGTGGTGCCATTACAAGCTTTGATTCAACATAGAAGTGACGAAAAAAATCGCTCTCAGATCATTGCCGCCAATAACATGCTGAATGCAATCTTCATGGTCGCCAGTGCGGCTATCGGCATTTTAGCGCTAGTGGTGATTGAGCTTACAATTCCTGAGTACTTTTTAGTATTAGCCCTAATGAACATTGTGGTTGCCGCTTATGTTTATTCGCGCGTTCCCGAATTTGTTTTACGCTTCTTTATTTGGATGCTGGGACACACTCTTTATCGAGTGCAACATAAGGGCTTAGACAACATTCCAGAGACCGGGGCTGCCATATTAGTGTGTAACCACGTTAGCTTTGTCGATGCCATGCTTATTGGTGGCACGTATCACCGCCCTATTCGTTTTGTAATGGATCGCAGTATTGCCGAGATGAAAGGTTTAAAAACCTTTTTCAAAATTGCTAAAACCATTCCTATTTGCTCGCCTAAAGCTGATATCGATGTGTATGAAAATGCCTTCAAACGTATAAAAGAAGAACTGGCCAGTGGTGAAATTATTTGTATTTTTCCGGAAGGGAAACTAACCACAGATGGAGAGGTAGATACCTTTAAAGCAGGCATCGAACGCATATTAAAAGAGTCTCCTGTTCCGGTTGTACCCATGGCATTAGGCGGTTTATGGGGCAGCATCTTTAGCCATAAAGATGGCCATGCGTTGACCAAGCGTCCTCGACGCTTTTGGTCAAAAGTAACGTTAACAGCTGGACCATTACAATCGTCTGAAACAGCCTCTGCAGCGTCATTAGAAGAGGAGGTGAAAAAACTTTTAACCCACTAACGGATTAGTGACAAACTTGGAGCGCTTAATATGCGATGATGTGCGTTCTTTTCATCATCACATATTAAGCGAATCTTCATGTCAAACAGCTCATGGCTACCCGTTACACTGCTAATTATTTTAACCGCCATTGCCCCAGCTCTTTGGGGCACTACGTACATTGTCACGACTGAGTTATTACCGGCAGATCGTCCTTTTATTGCAGCGTTTTTACGTTTATTGCCTGCCGGAATCATTTTAGTACTGATCAGTCGCCACTTGCCCAAGCGTGATGAGTGGTTTCGAATCGCTATTCTTGCGATCTTAAACTTTGCTATTTTTCACGTTTTATTATTTACCGCAGCCTACAGATTACCCGGCGGGTTAGCGGCCGTTGTGGGCGCAATACAGCCATTAATGATGATGTTTTTAATTTGGTTTGTGGATAATCGTAAACCTGCACACCTTGCACTTACAGCCAGTATTGTAGGGGTGCTTGGAATGGCAGTACTTTTATTATCTCCCAGCTCAACGTGGGATCTTATTGGCATTCTTGCGGCAACTATTGGTGCAATGTTAATGACCAGCGGTGTCTTTCTTGCACGTCGCTGGCGTACGGATATGCCACTACTCGCATTTACGGGTTGGCAGTTATTAATTGCTGGCGTAATGTTAGCGCCTTTTGCGTGGTTGATAGACCCTCCTCTCTTGACGCTAACGACCAAGAATATGCTAGGTTATGGTTACCTTTCTCTTTTTGGAACGACCTTCGCGTATGTTTTATGGTTTAACGGCATTGCCAAGCTTTCGCCCGTAGCAGTTTCTTCACTAGGTTTATTAAGTCCTATTTCCGCCGTTATTCTTGGTTGGGTAATTCTTGAACAAAGTATTACAGGCTTTGCTTTAATGGGCCTAATTGCAGTACTTGGCAGTGTCCTCACAGTGCAATGGGCATTGGCCCCAAAGAAAACACCGAAATCTATGCGCTAAACGAGACTCATGCCTAAAGTCAGAGCCGACTGCAATCATTCAGTAACACATAGTATGTAAGCTCAAAGCCACATCACCTTTTAATGGAATGGCGGGCTTAGCAATGAACAAATCAGTATTACCCTCAGTATTACCCTCAATTGCGCTTTTAACCGTATTACTGGGTTCGTTGCTGACTGCCTGCGGTGGATCTAATGATAATAACGACTCACAAGAGGACAATTCACCCGAACAATCGCTCGCAGTAAGCAATGTTCAAGTAGGCCCAAGACCTTATTTTTTAATTGCAGATCTTGCCACCAGTGATTTAAAGACTGCGTTAGAAAGCTGTTCTGAAATGCCTTTTAAAAAGACAGATTTTTCCATTGGTCACCGCGGCGCTGCCATGCAGTTTCCTGAACATACCAAAGAATCCTACATCGCAGCCGCGAGAATGGGGGCAGGCATTATAGAATGTGATGTCACCTTTACGCGCGATAAAGAACTGGTCTGTCGTCACTCCCAATGCGATCTACATACCACGACAAACATATTAGACACGGCGTTAGCCGACAAGTGTTCAATACCCTTCACTCCCAGTGATGGCACTAACCCTGCCAGTGCACAATGCTGTACCAGCGATATTAGTTTAGCGGAATTCAAAACATTAAAAGGCAAGATGGATGGAGCGAACTCTGAGGCAACAACCATAGAAGAATATTTAAAGGGCACCGCAGACTGGCGCACTGATGGCTACGCAAGTCGCGGTACATTGATGACCCATAAAGAAAGCATTGAGTTATTCAAACAGCTCAACGTAAAAATGACTCCGGAATTAAAATCAGCGGCGGTAACAATGCCTTTTGATGGTTTTAGCCAACAAGATTATGCCCGCAAAATGTTAAACGAATATCAAGACGCCAATGTACCTTCTGCTAATGTATTTCTACAGTCGTTTAATCGTGACGATGTTTTATTTTGGATTACAGAAAATCCTTCCTTTGGTGAACAGGCGGTATTTTTAGATGAGCGTATGGATGATCCAAATTTTGAAGTCTCTGCTGACGATATGAATCTTTTATTTGCCAATGGAGTCCGTTATGTTGCTCCACCCTTGTGGGCCTTAGTGGGATTAGACAACGACAATAACTTAATCGAGTCTGAATACGCAAAACGTGCAAAAGCAGCAGGATTAAAAATAATTACCTGGACACTAGAACGATCAGGTCCGTTAAGTGGGCAAGGCGGTTGGTATTATCAGTCCATATCAAATGCCACGAATACCGATTCTGATATGTTAGTGTTATTAGATTTTTTAGCAAAAACCGTAAAAGTTGAAAGTGTATTTTCAGACTGGGCAGGTACCGTTAGTTATTATGCTAGCTGCATGAATTTAAAATAGACGGGATAAAAGACTAGTCTCGTTGACGGGTTCGTTTGCGAAATTGAACGCCACATTCTTGATCAACTAACATGATCATACTGTAACGCTTCTTGTCCACTTTGATATAGCTGGCGACTTCTTTTTTACGCGATGGGTGATGTATTTTTTGTACGACAGCAGGATGAAATACCTCACCCTTTTTGAAGTAAGAGGCTGCTTTTTTATTAGCCGCCGCTATTGCATCAAAATCACGGCATTCAGCGACTGCGCTAGAGGACAAAAAAGCAGCTAATAAACCAGTAGCAAGAAGCAACCGTCTCGAAGGCATACATAAGCGGGTCATCATCTCTTCCCTGTTCATACAATTTATAAGACGCTTAATTTAATGCCGTTTATTGAGCGCTATTTCATTCATGTTATTGATATAGGTTAAGTTAACGGCCATTAATACGTGAACTTGACCATTGAATCCCATAGGATTTGGATAAACCGATTAAGTTTGTATATAATATGTGCGCTCTAATTGAGCCTGCTATTTAGAGAAAATTTGAACAATGCTCTGGTTTTACGTTCCAGACCGCAATAAAAGGAAAGACCCATGTCTGAGCACACTGCTCCTGTCGTCGTATGTGCGATGTATAAGTTCGTTACCCTAGAAAATTTCGAAGCACTCCGCCAGCCCTTGTTAGAAGCAATGGAAGCCAATGAAGTACGCGGAACCCTGCTGATTGCCCAAGAAGGCATAAACGGTACCGTTGCTGGCTCTCGCGAGGGTGTCGACGCTCTGCTTGCATGGTTGGCCACCGATGAACGTCTTGCCAACATCGTTCATAAAGAATCCTACGACGAAACCATGCCTTTCTACCGTACTAAGGTGAAGCTTAAGAAAGAAATCGTCACCATGGGCATCGAAGGCATCGACCCTAAACAAGTAGTAGGCACTTACGTTAAGCCACAAGACTGGAATGCTTTAATCTCCGACCCTGATGTCGTCTTGATTGATACCCGCAATGATTACGAAGTTCAAATTGGTACTTTCCAAGGCGCGATCAACCCCAATACCGAAACCTTCCGTGAATTCCCGCAGTACGTAAAAGAAAACATGGACCCTACTAAGCAAAAGAAAGTCGCCATGTACTGCACCGGCGGTATTCGCTGTGAAAAGTCAACGGCCTATCTGAAAGAGCAGGGCTTCGACGAGGTGTATCATCTTGAAGGGGGCATTCTTAAGTATTTAGAAGAAGTGCCAAAAGAAGAAACCCTGTGGGAAGGTGAATGCTTTGTTTTTGATAACCGCGTTGCCGTGAACCACAATCTAGAAAAAGGCCAATACGACCAGTGCCACGCATGTCGCTACCCCATTACAGAAGAAGAAAAATTAAGTGCTGATTATTTGCAAGGTGTCAGCTGCCATCATTGTATTGATAATTATAGCGATGAACAGCGCGAGCGTTTTAAGCAACGCGAATTGCAAATGCAACTGGCCAAGCAACGTGGCGAAGATCACCTAGGTGCCGATGTTAAAGCAACCGTCGCCAAGCATCGCCAAGATAAAGTGCGCTTTCGTGAAGAGCAGCGTTCAAAAAACTAAACCGTAAAATTTTGAGCCTAGCGACACATATTAATTAAAAAAGCTTTTCTGATGCTCTAACAATGGGATGCATTCTTGCATCTCACTTCTTCCTGCGATCTAATGCCCTTATTAACAATTTCATCTTTTGATTTATTATCGGAGAAATACCATGGGCAACCATGCAAAAAAAGAATTCACACCACTTCGCATCGCCGTATTAACGGTATCCGATACCCGTAACGATCAAAACGATACCTCTGGAAAATACCTAGTAGAAGCCCTGCAAGACGCGGGTCACCACTACGAAGATAAAATCATTGTAAAAGACGACATTTACCAAATTCGTGCCATAACGTCTGCTTGGATTGCCAGTGATGACGTGAACGTTATTCTATTAACCGGGGGTACAGGCTTCACTAGCCGTGACTCAACACCAGAAGCCGTTGTTCCGCTATTAGACAAAACGATTGAAGGCTTTGGCGAATTATTTCGTCATCTTTCCTATGCGGATATCGGTACTTCTACGGTGCAATCACGCGCATTAGCTGGCCTTGCGAACAATACGTTGGTCGTGTGCATGCCGGGTTCAACGGGGGCTTGCGAATTGGCTTGGAAAGGCATCTTGTTAGAGCAATTAGATTCTCGTCACTCTCCTTGTAACTTTGTTCCTCACTTGGCCACTGACGGCACTTATTGTGATGGCAAATAATTCCTAAAATTTACTTAATGGGATAAGCACTTTGGAACTTTTCATCGCCATCCTTGTTTTTGGTTTGTCTGCCGCCATTACTCCTGGACCTAATAACATCATGCTCATGACTTCGGGCATGAACTTTGGCATCAAAAATAGCATCCCTCACATGTTAGGCGTCTGCATCGGCTTCCCTGTAATGGTCATTTTAATTGGCTTAGGTTTCAGTGTCGTATTCGAGCATTATCCTGCCCTGCATGAAGTGATTAAAATTATTGGCGTGGCCTACTTGCTGTATTTATCTTGGCTCATTGCCAGTGCTGACCCCGATAAATTAGAAGGTAAAAAGTCTAAACCCTTTACTTTTATACAAGCCGCGCTGTTTCAGTGGGTAAATCCGAAAGCTTGGGTAGTCGCAACCAGTTCTATTTCGGCCTACACAACATTGAACGATAATATTTATGGGCAGGTATTAATCATTGCAGGGGCTTTCTTTTTCTCGGCTCTGATCACAGCCAATACTTGGCTGGTATTTGGCAAGGGTATAAAACACGTACTTCAAAGTACCAAGCAGCAAAGGCTGTTCAATGTAACAATGGCACTGGTTTTAGTCGCGTCGGTATTCCCAGTCATACGTCAGTTATATCAGCAATACTTAAACTAAAGAATCTATTTAAAAAAGAACGCTCTTCTATTGAAAAGAAGAACGTTTTTGAACGCTGGATTTAATCCGCCTTGTGCTCACGTGCAAGATAATCATGCGACTGCATTTCTAACATACGGGAAGTGGTACGTTGAAAAGCAAAATCCAAACTCCCCCCAGTATAAATTTCATGAATAGGGGCATCTGCCGACATAATCACCTTTACACCTCGATCATAAAATTCGTCGATTAAATTAATGTAGCGACGCGCTAAATCGTCATTCTTAACACCCATCACAGGAACATTAGAAATCAATATGGCGTGATACAATTTACCCAATTCAATATAATCATTCTGAGATCGCGGCCCATCACACAGGCCTTTAAAATCGAACCAAGCAACATCGTCACACACCGCTTTTAGTGGAATGTTACGACCTAAAATTTCTATATCGACGTTAAATTCAACGTGTTTAATATCAGGAACAAGACTTTCAAAACTTTTCTGTAAGCTCGATTCAGCTGAACCATCTAACGGATAATGATAAAGTTCAGCTTGCTCCAGTGTCCGCAAACGGTAGTCAATACCACTATCAACGTTCACCACATCAGTGTATTTATTTAAGAGCTTTATTGCCGGTAAAAAGCGATCTCGCTGTAAACCATTTTTATACAAACCATCGGGTACGATATTGGAAGTTGATACCAGTGTTACCCCACGAGCAAATAACTCTTCCATCAATCCACCTAAAATCATCGCATCACCGATATCGGATACGAAGAACTCATCAAAGCAGATAACAACGGCTTCTTTCGAAATTTGTTCAGCAATCGCCGTGAGTGGATTTTTAATACCTTCTAATGCGGTGAGATCATTATGGACTCGCTGCATAAAACGGTGAAAGTGAGTACGCATTTTACGCTCAAACGGCAGCGCATCATAAAAAGTATCAACTAAGTAAGTCTTACCACGGCCAACGCCACCCCAGAAGTACAAACCTTGAATCGGTACTTTTTGTTTCTTAGAGAATACCTTGCGAAAAGATTTGTTTTTCTTGGATTTCTCATAGCTAGTGACCAAATCATCGTACAAACGTTGAAGGTGCTTTACGGCTTTTTCTTGATCGGCATCATACGAGAAATCATCACGTTTTAAATCTTCTTGGTAGAGTTCTAAGGGCGTTGACAATGGAAATTCCTCGTTATGATGTTCTGTAACAATGTGATGATTGGAGTATATAAGGCGCGCAATTTAGCTCAAAATCACTAAGTTTAAAAGTATTCTCAGCATTCATACGATGAATGCTTCTGTGTTAGATCACCCGTTTAATTAATGACACGCATTAAATCGTCCAAAAATGATTTTTTTAAGTCAATTAAACGTCCATGAAAGAAATGGCCCGCCTCTTCAAAAATATGGAAGTGTGGCTGTGGTGTTAATACATCAACCCAATGTTCAACCTCATCAAAAGGCACTACCTCATCAGCATCCCCTATATAAATGTGGCTTTCGAATTCAAACGGTAGGGTTAAAGGCGCTTCAAAATGATGAACCGCTGGGGCTATTAAAAAGAGCCCAGCTACTTTTTCCGCATGCTTTTTAGCATACAAGCAAGCTACACCTGCACCAAACGAGAAACCTGCCAAAAATATTTTATTCCAACCCAACTCGTTTATAACGAAATCAATCACAATGCCAAGATCATCTTGCTCACCTCGACCATTATCGTGCT
>JBNMPQ010000050.1:0-12785 GCA_051276935.1 Oleispira sp.
ATGCCGAGCAACTTAATACCTATTTTGCCTCTGATTCACTAGTGCTTAAAACCCGAGACATGGTTGAGCGTTTACGTGAATTGGAAAATTCCGTTAAAGCGGATGATGTCGAATCTCGCTTTAAATCGATAAAAGAGCAAGCATTACGCTCACTGAGAGATAAAACAGATATTTATGAAGATGGTGGCAATGTTATTAAGCTGGGCCCGCGTCATAAATTCAGTGTTAATACCCAAGAACTCGATTTAACCATAGTACCGAGAAATGGTGAGTTAAATATTCACTTAACTGGTACGGATTATTTTGAAGAATTAACCCGTACAGATCTTTTAGAATTAAGACCTTACTGGGAAATGGCGATTGAGTCTGAAAGCCCTGATGTTTATCGTAGCGAATATTTAGTTTGCCTGATTCTACAAGCGGCAGACAATAATACCGATGGTCTGAATAATGAGATACTTAGTCATGCCTTATTGGATGAAGATAAACTCATCAGCTTAGTACGCGACTTTGCTAACCCTCGCTATAAAGAAGGTTATGAAAAAGGCATTCATGATCATGATGCGGTATTGCTGTTACAAAAATTGCTACCGGCGATGGACAGTGCAGATCAGTTAAGATTTGATCCTTTATGCCGTGGAGTTGCGCAAATTTTCTGGGCCAATATTCAGCACCTAGAAACAGATGCAACCGATAATTTATTAGCCTTAAAAGATCAAATTCAAAGCTGGCACGAACGCGCGCAATCTGCTTTTAAAATGAAAGAGATTTTTAATAATAATAAAGCGATCCAATTATTACGAGCTGAGATGCTAGAAGCATTAACGGATTTTAATAATCATTATGGTTTGCCTTCAACGCAGCATGAGTTAAGCAGAAGTGCGGATTATTTAGTGCATGAGTTAGGCCGTGATCGTATCGAATTTATTGCCAGTAAATATGCACAGCAGCTGGTTAATGAGTTAAAAAACTCTTTAGATTCTTCTTCATGGCGTAAGCTGCACGGCACTTTGGATACACTTAAAGGAAAAGTTGCCTCACGCTGGAATTTAACTCAGTCTTGGTTGACCGCCTTGGTAGAAGGTAAAGGATTAATGCATTTAGCACGCTATATCCCTGAAGCCGTGGCGATGATCAATGCCGAAGGACGAATTGAACGTCGACCAACGGAAGTGGATACCGAATTATCGATTACTGGTTTGCTGGGTGATCATCCTAGAATCGATAAGCAAAAAATGACGTTGGCGATTGATGAATTCTTACAGCGCTTAGATGATCATCAGCAACGTGTTGTTACTGGCTTTCATCATTATCATAAAATGCGACAAGGGATTATTAAACAAGAAAGAGATTTGTTAAGTCTTGAGTCGTTTAAGCCAAAGCCACTCAGTTCGTTTGTACGTAACCGTTTAATTAATGAATCTTACCTGCCATTAATTGGTGATAACTTAGCCAAACAAATGGGCACGTTAGGTGAGAATAAACGTTCTGATTTAATGGGTTTGTTGATGATGATTTCGCCACCAGGTTACGGTAAAACGACCTTGATGGAATATATCGCAAGCCGCTTGGGTTTGATCTTCATGAAAATTAATTGTCCTTCATTAGGGCATGACGTTTTATCGCTAGACCCAGAGCAAGCACCTAATGCGACTGCCCGTCAAGAGTTAGAGAAGTTAAATCTTGGTTTGGAAATGGGTACCAACGTGATGCTGTATCTGGATGATATTCAGCATACCCATCCAGAATTTTTACAGAAGTTTATTTCATTATGTGATGGTACTCGTCGCATCGAAGGTATTTGGAAAGGTAAAAGCAAAACCTATGATATGCGTGGAAAAAAATTCTGTGTCGTCATGGCGGGTAACCCGTATACCGAAACGGGCGAAGCCTTCCAAGTCCCTGACATGCTGGCGAACCGTGCAGACATTTATAATCTAGGTGACATTTTAGGGGGCATGGATGAGCAATTTGCATTGAGTTATGTTGAAAACTGTATGACCTCTAATACGGTGCTAGCACCTTTGGCGACACGAGATTTAAACGACTTGTATAAAATCGTGCGCATGACTCAAGGTGAAAATATTGCGACCACCGATTTAAGCCATCAATACAGTGGCGCCGAGATTAATGAAATAACGGCAGTATTAAAAAAGCTGTTTGTTATTCAAGATGTGGTATTGAAAATCAATCAGCAATATATCGCTTCGGCTGCACAGTCTGATGAATACCGTATTGAGCCGTCATTCAGGTTACAAGGTAGTTATCGTAATATGAATAAAATGGCTGAGAAAGTATCTTCGGTTATGAATCATGGTGAGTTGATGCAGATGATTGCCGATCATTATGTGGGCGAGTCGCAACTATTAACCAATGGCTCTGAAGAAAACTTATTGAAGCTAGCAGAGCTGCGCGGTGAGATGACTGCTGAAGAAGTTACTCGTTGGGCTAAGATAAAAGCCGACTTTATTCGTAATAAAGCCATGGGGGGTGATGATGCCGATGTTGGTGGGAAGGTCATTGGGCAGCTTGTCGATCTAGTGAATGGAGTGAGATCTCTTGGCGAAAATGCCGAGCAAATACGTCAAATGCGTGAGCGGGATAAGCAGTCTCGTATAGAAGCAGAAACACGCTACAGAAATGAAGAGATACTTTTCAGAAATGAAGAAGCTTTGCGCAGAAGCAAAGAACAGCCCTATGAAACCGCGAGTATTAAGCAGCTAGAAGGATTGAATCAATCGTTGAGCCAATTCGCATCGGTAGTCTCTACTGGGATCAAGCTCATCGCTCAACAGTCTTCAAAGCAAATCGCGCCTAACGTTGAAGTTATCAATCAACCGGTACCTGGGTTGGATAAAATATTAAAAGCTTTGGCCGATACAATGGAAAATAGCATCTTTCCCATCGTGCGTTCGATGGATCGAAAAATTGATATCGATTTAAAAACCCATGACAAAATGAAAGAAATTTCAACTCAGTTAAGGGCTTTGGAAACTGAATACAGTGCTAAGGAAATTGATAAAAATTAGAACGATAAATATTAAAAAAGTAAGGACGCTAATATGAAATGCCCGAAATGTAAAAACCCTGATTTACATCCAACCAAGATGGAACAAGGTTTATAAGCGATGGGATGCAGCGAGTGCCAAGGTATATTTTTCTCTGTGTTGTATTATAGAAACTGGGCTGAGCGTTTGGTATTGCTTCTGAAACCGAGAGGGCTCAGTCAGAAGAAGTGCAAGTTGAAAACCTTGATAATACTCATGCAGCAATGGGCTGCCCAAAGTGCAGTCGAATAATGACCAAGTATCGAATTTCTAGCGGCATGATAATCGTCTAGATTTATGTGTTCATTGTGATGAAGCTTGGCTTGATAAAGGCGATTGGTCATTATTAAAGTCGCTTTATCCGGGTGTTAAAATGCCTGCGGTCTTTACTGAGCAGTGGCAGCGACAGGTGGGTAAGCAAGTGACAGAAGCAACCCGCCTCAGCGTTTTGTAACGAGGTTAGGTGAAGAAACTGTTAAAGAATTAGACCGTGTTAGGCAGTGCTGAGTGATTCTCCTCAGCGTGCAAAAATACTGTTATATTTAAGTGATGAATAAGCTGTATTAGGAACAATACCATCGCCATTACCAAAGGCTTTACCTCAATTGAATTAGTCATGGTCATAGTCATTATCGGTGTAATAGCAGCCTTTGCTTTGCCTCGATTTTCCGATCTTACTAATTAGGCGGAGCTTGCTCAGGCAGAAGGTACCACGGCCTCTTTAAGGTCAGGTGTGTTGACCGTCAAGGCTTTGTATAGAAGTCAGGGGCATTCCGTTCGTGTACAGAATCTAGTGGGCTACGATGATGGAACAATAGATACGAACAATATTGGCTACCCCATTGGCGTCGATAAGGGGAATGCCAATGAGAATATAGGCCAAGAAAATGCGGGCTGCGATGGCGTTTTGAATGGAGTGTTAGCAGTAGCACCAACGGTTGCTCATAATAACAACAATCAGCAATATAGATCTTATCGACATACAGCAAACAAGATCTGCAGTTACGTTTATCGTGACAGTGGTGATAATGGCAATCAAAATTCGGGGTTATTAGTTATTCAATATGATTCCAGAGACGGTTCAGTTTTGATTTGTGGTCAGCGTAATGATTTGCCTTCTTGTTAATTCCTACTTCTAAAAATGCTCAGCCGTCTTCGAATTTCCGATGAAATAGCCTGCCAATAATGCAACATCATTGTTTCTATCCCTCAATGCTGGAACATGCATAGGGTAGGTGTTAGCGTCGGCAATAATACGGACGTTAACAGTATGGGTTTTATCTTGCTCTACTACCTAAATTTCTTGGCTTTGCAGAGCAGAGGCTGAACAGGAGACCTCTCAGCAAAATAAAGTGAATGCATTAACTTGTTATAATTCAGGAGAAATTGAACAAGCTGGTATTTATCAGGGTTTTAAGGATATTGCTGCAGTGAAAAGACAGTGCTCAGTCTTAAGAGAGTTTTAGTCGTATCAAGTCAGGGGGAGTCGCGAGTAGAATCCTGACTTGATCGATTGAACTTTCGGATTACTAGAGTATCCTTAAGGCTATGACATCATTTACTAACAATTCATTAATAAGCAACCCTGCTCCAAGGAATAAGCGTTTAGCGCTTTTATTGCTTCTGTCTTTTTGTTTGACCTATATGGGTCAGGCTTTTGCGACGCCGATGATGTGTATGATGCCGGCTAATACTCAAGCAAACGCTGTAACACCTTGTCATCATACGATGTCTGAATCGGTTGTCAGTAATCAGCTTGTGGTTAAAAACAATGCTATGGAGTGTTGTGATGATACCAATATTGAGGGTGATAAGAGTTCAACGATCAACTCGCCTAACTGTACTTGCCTTGATGGCGGTTGTGGAGCTTCATTAACATTTCTTGCGAGTTTCTCTTGCAGCTCGCTTAACATCAGTGAATTGCCACACCATTATTCAACGATTGGTTTCCCCAACCAAATCGATTCAGCGCTCTTCCGTCCTCCGATTGCCTAATACACTTTAAAATTTAACCCGCTTGGCAGTGAGTTTGCTTAGCTTTTATAATGTGTATTGAGAAAACCTGATGAAAAATTTTGTATTTATGTGCCTCGGTGGCGTGATTGCTGTGTTGATTTTTATATTTTGCCAGGGGTTATTATTAGATAACACATCGAGTTCTGGACGCCCCATTGCTCAAGAAACTGACTCTCAAGAGCCCCGTGTTCTGTATTGGGTTGCCCCCATGGATGCCAAATTTCGTCGTGATAAACCCGGTCAATCGCCGATGGGGATGGATCTAGTCCCCGTTTATGCCAAGGCAAGTGGGGATACTGAAAAAGGTGTTGTTGAAATTTCAGCCGCAGTTGGCAATAACCTCGGTGTTAAAGCTATTGCCGTTGAATGGTCGCTGCCTAGATTGAATTTTATCAGCAGCGGCCAAGTGAATTACGCGAAAGAAAGCCTCGTTCATCTGCATGCGCGTACCAGTGGTTGGGTAGAGAAACTCTACGTCAGTGATATGGGCCAGCGGGTGAAAAAGGGCCAAGCCTTATACGGTATCTATTCGTTAGAATTTATTAATGCAAAAAAAGATTATCTACGTGCTTTGAATGCGCAAGATGAAAGTTTAATGCGCGCGGCTAAAAATCGTTTAAAAGCGTTAAGAATTAATAATAAGGTGATTACAGAACTTAAGCGAACTAAAAAAGTCAGCCCAATTACCATTTTCTATGCCCCTCAAAGTGGTTACATTGAACAACTTAATATCAATGAAGGTATGTACGTAAAACCTGAGAATAAATTATTAACCATTGCCGATTTAAATCAGTTAACAGTGGATGTGGAATTGGACCATCAGCATGCGGCTTGGTTGAGTCAGTTCCCCGGACAGATAGAATGGACGTTAACCTCAGCGCTCATGCCGACCCAAAGCTGGCAAGGCAAGCTTGATTACATTTATCCGATGTTGAATGAAAAATTGCGCACAATACAAGTGCGATTAGTGGTTGCTAATAACAATCAATTATTAAAACCGAATATGTGGCTCAATTTAAAAGGCCGTATTACGGCGACCGAAAAAACATTGTTAATTCCTAATCAGGCTCTCATTCGTACTGAGAACAAGACGCGTGTCGTGATGGCTTTAGGGGAAGGGCGTTTCAAATCAGTTGCGGTTAAAACGGGTCGGTTTTTCAATCAAAAAGTAGAAGTTCTTGAAGGCTTACAAGCGGGCGATCGCATTGTTACCAGCGCACAGTTCTTAATCGATTCTGAATCGAATATTGATTCTGATTTACAGCGTATGGATTCTTCAGTGATGGAGAGCAATGATGATAACTAAGATCATTCATTGGTCCATTTTTAATCGAGTCTGGGTTTTATTCGTCACGGGATTGATTATTTTAGCAGGCGCTTTTGCTATCAAGAATACCGCCGTCGATGCCATTCCTGATTTGTCAGATGTGCAAGTCATTATTAAAACGTCTTACCCAGGGCAAGCGCCACAAGTGGTGCAAGACCAAGTGACTTATCCACTCACCACGGCGATGTTATCGGTGCCTGGGGCTAAAACAGTCCGCGGTTATTCATTTTTTGGGGATTCGTATGTTTATGTTATTTTTGATGATGGTACTGATTTATATTGGGCACGCAGCCGGGTTTTAGAATACTTAAGTCAAGTCACCGATAGTCTGCCTGACAGTGCTAAGCCGCAATTAGGCCCTGATGCTACTGGTGTTGGTTGGGTCTTTATTTATGCATTAACGGATACCAGTGGCCATTTAGATTTATCCGAACTGCGCTCTTTGCAAGATTGGTTTTTAAAATACGAATTACAAACCGTGTCAGGGGTTTCAGAAGTTGCCGCGGTGGGCGGCATGGTAAAACAATATCAAGTTCGAGTAGATCCGCATAAATTACGATCTTATGGTATTCCGTTATCATTATTAGAAACCGCGATACAGCAAGGTAATCAAGAAGTGGGGGCTTCGGTTATCGAGATGGCGGAAGCGGAATATATGATTCGGGCAACGGGTTATATAAGCAGTCTCGAAGATTTAGAAAATATTCCCCTGGGTATTGTGGATAATGGGCAGCCTTTATTCCTCAGTGACGTCGCCAATATTATAGAAGGTCCACAAATGCGCCGAGGCGTGAGTGAACTTGACGGTAAAGGCGAAGTTGTTGGGGGTATTGTCGTGATGCGCTCGGGTGAGAATGCACAAAAAACCATTGCTGCGGTGAAAGAAAAATTACAGCAATTAAAAGCAGGATTGCCAGAAGGCGTTGAAATCGTAACGGTTTATGATCGTTCTGATTTAATCAATGCGGCGATCGATAACCTCTGGGAAAAATTGACTGCGGAACTCATCATGGTCGCTCTGGCCTGCATCCTTTTTTTATTCCACGTGCGTTCTGCATTAGTGGCCATTATCAGTTTACCGATTGGTATTTTAATCGCGTTTATCATTATGTATTTGCAAGGTCTGAATGCCAATATTATGTCTCTTGCGGGGATTGCCATTGCGATTGGTGCCATGGTTGATGGTGCCATTGTGATGATAGAGAACATGCACAAACACTTAGAGCGTAATCTGCTGGATAAAAAAGAGGCACTCACTAATGACCATCGTTGGCAAATCGTTACGAAAGCAGCCAGTGAAGTGGGGCCGTCATTATTCTTTAGTTTACTGATTATTACCGTCAGTTTCTTACCGGTGTTTACTTTAGAAGCGCAAGAAGGAAAGCTCTTTGCCCCGTTAGCGTTTACCAAAACCTATGCCATGGCCGCTGCTGCAATTTTAGCCATTACACTGGTGCCGGTATTAATGGGATATTTTATTCGCGGTAAGGTGATAAGCGAAAAGAAAAATCCACTCAACCGCTTATTAATTGCAATATATCAACCGCTTTTGGCTAGGTTATTACAGTTCCCTAAAACGACGTTATTATCGGCGTTAACGATTGTACTGTTAAGTTTATATCCTGCCAGTAAAATCGGCAGCGAATTTATGCCTGATTTAGACGAAGGGGATCTCATGTATATGCCGACGACCTATGCCGGGTTATCAGTGGGTAAGGCGCGCGAGATTCTTCAGCAAACCGATAAACTGATCGCGACTGTACCAGAAGTCGAGCATGTGTTTGGTAAAATTGGTCGTGCGGATACTGCCACTGATCCAGCCCCTTTAACTATGATTGAAACGTTTATTAAATTAAAACCTAAGGACCAATGGCGAGAAGGATTAACCAGCCAAGAACTGCGTAAAGAGCTTGATCAATTGATTCAATTTCCGGGTTTGACTAATGCTTGGGTTATGCCAATTAAAACTCGTATTGATATGCTCGCCACGGGCATTAAAACTCCAGTAGGCATTAAAGTATCGGGACCTGATTTGACGGTTATTCAAGGAATTGGCCAGCAACTCGAACAAGTATTAGCAGAAGTAAAAGGAACGGCATCAGTTTATTCCGAGCGGGTGGTGGGGGGGCGTTATATTAAAATTGATATTCAACGCCGACAAGCTGCCCAGTACGCCATGAGCATCAAGGATGTACAGCAGATTATCAGCAGCGCCATCGGTGGTAAAAATATTGCTGAATCGGTTGAAGGTGATAAACGTTATCCGATTAATATACGTTATCCTCAGCAATACCGCGATTCACCCGAACAACTTCGGCGTTTGCCGATCGTGACGAAAGGCGGTCACAATATCACCCTTGGGGATGTTGCTAATATTCGTATTGAAAATGGCCCGCCCATGATAAAAAGTGAGAACGCTCGCATTAATGGCTGGACTTATATCGACATTGAATCTGAAGGTATTAATGCCATTGATATTGGCAGTTATGTCGATCATGCCAAAGCGGTTATGGCGCAAAAAATAGAGGCGGGTGAGTTTGATTTGCCCGCAGGTTATTCCATTAGTTGGGCTGGGCAATATGAATACATGCAAAGGGCAAAAGAAAAACTCAGTTACGTGGTGCCATTAACCCTCGGTGTGATTATTTTATTATTGTATTTAAATTTTAGAAATGCACGTGATGTTGCGTTGATTTTATTAACGTTACCGATGGGGTTGGTCGGCGGTATTTTATTAATGTCGTATTACCAGTTCAATTTCTCTGTGGCGGTGGGGGTTGGCTTTATTGCCTTGGCAGGTGTTGCCGCAGAAACAGGGGTTATCATGCTGCAATATTTGAAACAGGCCATTGAAGATGAACAGCCGACAACCAGAGAAGCGCTGCAGATGAGTATTCTTGATGGCGCCGTCAATCGTGTACGCCCGGTGATGATGACCGCCATTGCGACCATCGCCGGCTTAGTACCTATAATGTTTGGCTCCGGCGTTGGCTCAGAAGTTATGAGCCGTATTGCCGCGCCTATGTTGGGCGGTATGATCAGTGTGGTGATATTAACCTTACTGATTTTGCCGGTGGCGTATTATCAGGCAGTACGTTCTCGGTAAATAGTGATGGGTGCTGTCTCTCGTAGGCAGTATCCTTGTAAAAATAGGTTGACTTCACTTACAATAAAAATATATTGTGTGCAATATAATAGTAAGCAATACAATAACTAAGGGAAATTAAAAATGATAATCAAACAGCTTGTGGCTCTAATATTTTTTGCAACCGCTGCATGGCCTATTTTTGCTGATGAAGGCGGAATATCGGTAACAGATGCTGGGCAGCTTGAAGTCTCTAGTAGTACTTTTACGTGTATCCGAGATATGACTAAGGTACGCGGTTTTTATGTGGATAACCTGAAAGGCGATCTTGAGGGAACTCTAGCCATCGCGAACTCTGAGACAGGAGGTGTTTATCCTGCTGGTTCTGTCGTGCAATTGGTTCCAGGCGAAGTCATGATTAAGCACGAAGCGGGTTTTAGCCCTGCGACCAAGGGCTGGGAGTTTTTTGAACTGGATGTTTCTGAAGAAGGTTCGGACATTAGAAAACGTGGCTTTGTTGATGTCGTGAACCGCTTTGGAGGTAATTGTTTTGCGTGCCATATTCAAGCCAAGCCTCAGTGGGACATGATTTGCGAAGATACTCACGGCTGTGAAACGATTCCGATTACCAAAGAAGTTATTGACCTCATTCAAAGGACAGATCCACGTTGTACGGATAATGAAGAACTGAGTGCGAGTGAATCTTATGAGTTGTTTAAACTCAATTTGAAAGTGGGTGTTGGCAGCGCGATAGGTACTGTAAAAGCAATGATGTAGCCTTTTTTGATGGGTTTGACACAACTGGGTAAGGTGTTTAGGTTATACTGCGATCCTATTTACACCTTTTTGGATCTATCTTTTTATGAGTTTTAAACAGTATCATCATGGTGATTTGAAAGCTTCGTTAATTGAAGCTGCCAATATAATTTTATTACGTGATGGTGCTGATGCTTTGTCTTTACGAGCGATTGCTGCAGAGGTGGGGGTTTCTCACATGGCCCCTTATGCACACTTTAAGAATAAAAAAGAACTGATCAAAAGCATCGCTGAAGCTGGCTTTGTGCAAATGGCTGATACCATGGAAGTTGTCGCTATTGAGCTGAAAAGTAAAAAAACGCTGCCCCCAGGGGAATTAGTACTGGCTTATGGTGCGAGTTATTTAGAATTTGCGACGGCTAACCCTCAACTATATCGCTTGATGCTAGGGCAGGTCGAAACCACCGGGCGTAAAATTAAAAAAGATGAAACTGATGTGTCTGCTGACATAACAGGCCGTAACGATTCAGTGAGCAGTCCTTTCATCGAAAGCAGTAAGAAACCTTTTATTTTATTATGTGAAGCCTTTGCCTTGCGCGGCGACAATGACGACAAGGTAAAAGCTCAAGCATTAGGTGCATGGTCGATGGTGCACGGTATGGCAGCGTTAATTATTGAAGGTCATATTCAAGTTCCAAAAGGAACCAGCTTCAAACACTTCTTGGCCGCTGCCATACCACTTGCTGACTAGCTAATACTTTTGACTCGTTCTAAACCAGAAGCTCGACATCACCGGTTGAAAACACTTTAGATTTTACTAATCTTATCATTCAATAACCGGTAATGATTAATGGACAACGGGTAGATAAACGTTCGTTAGAAAATATTCCTCAAGTCGCTATTCAGCAGGGCGCCACTATTAATTGGATCTATGACGGCGGTAGCTGGAATCTTAATGCATTTTTTATATGAACAAAGTTATACTGAGATCTATATTCTTGGATCAATACGGTTTTATGAACGCTAAACTGGACTTATATTCAGCGGGCTCGAAGATTTCACTATTCATCGGCCTAATATTCAGCGCTAACTCCGCTGCAGGCGAGGTCACTGTTGCCGTTGCGGCCAATTTCATAAAGCCGATGCAGCAACTGGTTATTGAATTTGAAAAACACAGTCATCATTCCGTCACGATAGTGTCAGGCTCATCAGGACGCTTTTTTGCGCAAATTAGCCATGGTGCACCGTATGATGTATTTCTCTCGGCCGATAGTGAAAAACCTCAAAAATTAATCGATTCAGGTTTAGCGCTTGCTAGCAGCTTATTTACTTATGCCTATGGGCGCTTGGTTTTATGGAGTGCAAACTCCGACCAAGTTATTACTGCGTCAAGTTTATCAAAGACTCCTTTTAAGCATCTTGCCATTGCCAATGATAGACTCGCGCCTTACGGCAAAGCCACTAAAGAAGTATTAGTTAAACTAGGTTTAGAACAAAAGACACGCTCTAAATGGGTAGTAGGAGAGAACATCTCTCAGACTTATCAATTTGTATCGAGCCAGAATGCTCAGTATGGTTTTATTGCGGCTTCTCAGTGGCAGGGTCAAGGTTCTGGCTGGCTTGTGCCAGAACACTTGCATCAGCCTATTCAGCAAGACGCGGTGATATTAACGCGAGCAAAAGACAATAAAGCTGTATTCGAGTTAGTTGAGTATTTGCAATCCCCTGCGGCGGCGGACATCATTCAAAACCATGGTTATCAGGTGGCGTATAAGCCATCAAAACTTTAACGCAGCGATAGGATTTTAATACGTGGAACCGTTACTGGGTTTAGCTTCAGAAGATTGGCAAGCAATATTCTTAACCGTGCGTCTTGCGAGTCTCGTGACGGTTATCTTATTAGTGATCGCAACGCCTATTGCTTGGTGGTTGGCCACAACTCAATCCAAGCTAAAACCCGTGGTTGCTGCAATCGTCGCTCTCCCGTTAGTATTACCGCCCACTGTGATTGGTTTTTATTTATTAATTGCAATGGGTCCAAACGGCCCAGTGGGTGAACTAACCCAATCTTTAGGCATAGGCACGTTACCTTTCACCTTTACGGGCTTAGTCATTGCCTCCGTCATTTATTCTTTTCCTTTTGTCGTTCAGCCGATTCAAAACTCTTTAGAAGCATTGGGGACAAGACCTTTAGAAGTCGCCGCAACATTAGGCGCTTCGCGCTTAGATGCTTTTTTCACCGTCGTACTGCCTCTCGCTAAACCTGGGTTTATTACCGCAACGATACTGGGCTTTGCACATACGGTCGGAGAATTTGGCGTTATTCTCATGATTGGCGGCAATATACCGGGTGAAACCCAAGTAATTTCGGTA
Organism: Oleispira sp.; assembly: GCA_051276935.1. GTDB lineage: Bacteria > Pseudomonadota > Gammaproteobacteria > Pseudomonadales > Oceanobacteraceae > Oleispira. The sequence goes on from JBNMPQ010000050.1 coordinate 12,605, forward strand.
TTGATTTATGAGCACGTAGAAAGCTTACAATATGCCCAAGCACATAGTTTGTCTGCGGCGATGATTATTTTTTCTTTTATTGTTTTGTTACTTTTATACGGTTTTAATCAAAAGCAAAAAGCAATTCGAGTAATTAACTAATGGACAATACCAACACATTATCCATTGCCCTGAGATGGTC
>JBNMPQ010000051.1:0-12776 GCA_051276935.1 Oleispira sp.
GAGGACCAAGTTGCCCCTAGAAATAGGATTTTTAGGTCCTTGAGTGCGTAAGTCACGATGATTAGTGAGGGCGGCAAAACGTCCATTCTTATGAATCCCTAACCAAGTGCCTCCTTGGCTTAAGTCTTTGCCTGCATAAACGCCTTCGACTTCTTGCCAAGCATGCAGTGGCTGCGCTGGACGGTTTAAAAACTCATCACGATTAGCTGCTAGTATGAGTCGATTATCAGCATCAGGTTGCCATTGAAAGGTTATTAAACACATACATCTTCACTCACTAAATAGTAACAGCAGTTTATCTCAGCATCAGCCATAATGAGGGCACTTTGTCGTCATCACTTAAGGTCTTAATTAGTATGACATTTTTAGTGTATCTTTTAGTGGGATCAGCTGCTGGTTTATTAGCGGGTCTATTTGGTATTGGTGGTGGCCTAGTCATTGTACCGGCGCTGGTTATTACGTTTGGGTTAATGGGCATCAGCGATCAGGTATTAACGCACATGGCGTTAGCGACTTCGTTAACCACGATTATTTTCACGTCGATAAGCTCGGTGAAAGAACATCATAAGCACGGTGCGGTAGATTGGGCATTGGTGCGCTGGATAGGGTCGGGCATCGTCATTGGTACGGTCATCGGCGTTTTTCTATTAGCCAGCGTCGCAGGCGAGACCTTACAATTGGCGATTGGTATTTTTGCCTTGCTGATGGCTGCGAAGATGGCTTTTGATATTAATCCAGGATCTCAGCGCAAGGTACCAGGCATTCCAGGGTTAATCGCTTCTGGCAGCATCATAGGCTTTGGTTCAGCTTGGTTTGGTATTGGTGGAGGTTCGTTTACCGTGCCATTTCTGACTTGGGTGAATGTCCCTATGAAGCGCGCAGTCGCAACCGCAGCGGCTTGTGGTTTGCCGATCGCGATAACAGGAGCGGTCGGTAATATCTTTACCGGGTGGGGTCATGAAAACTTACCAGATTGGACAACGGGTTTTGTGTATTGGCCTGCTGTATTAGGCATTGCGTTGACCAGCGTGCCATGCGCTAAGGTCGGTGCGAAGTTGGCGCATAAATTAGAGGCTAAGTTACTCAAGCGTGGCTTTGCCTTGTTACTATTAATTGTGGGTTTAAAATTCTTGTTTCTGTAGCACTTATTTTTCATAATAGTGTCAACAAAGAACGGAATGAAAAGTTGGGCGCATTCGAGTACAATCAGCCCGTTAAAATAAGGAAGCTATAGATGTTAACGTATCCAGATATTGATCCCGTCGCCTTGTCCATTGGGCCGATTGCAGGCTATGGGCCTCTTGAAATTCATTGGTACGGTTTGATGTACCTTATTGGTTTTGCAGCGGCGATATTACTTGCTAATTATCGTGCTAAACGGCCCGGTTCAAGTTGGACCAAAGATCAGGTCAGTGATTTGATCTTTTATGGCGCTATGGGTGTCATCCTTGGCGGTCGAGCGGGTTATGTTTTATTTTATAATTTTGGTCAGTTTCTTGATAATCCTGTCTGGCTGTTTCAAATCTGGACCGGTGGCATGTCGTTTCACGGTGGGCTACTGGGTGTACTGGTGGCGTTATGGTTGTTTGGCCGCAAGTATAAAAAAGGCTTCTTCGAAGTCGCAGATTTTACAGCGCCCCTGGTGCCGATTGGTCTTATGACAGGGCGTATTGGTAATTTTATTGGTGGCGAACTCTGGGGTCGAGTAACGGATGGCCCTTGGGGTATGGTATTCCCTGGTGGAGGACCAGATCCACGTCATCCTTCTCAATTATATCAAGCTGCGTTAGAAGGTTTATTACTGTTTATTATTGTGTGGTGGTTCTCTAGTCGACCCCGCCCACAAAAGGCAGTCGGGGCGGTGTTTATGATCGGTTATGGTTGTTTCCGTTTTATTGTCGAGTTTGTGCGTCAGCCTGACTCACACATCGGCTTTGATTTATTTGGTTGGATGAGCCGGGGTCAGTTGTTATCTGTGCCGATGGTTATGTTCGGAATCGCCTTATTGTGGTGGTCTTATAAACAGCAGGATTCGGCGGTTAAAAAAAGCATTAAGTAGTCATTTAGAGTGATCAATGACGGGTCGAGTTGATCGTAGAATTTTGAGGTTAGGTGAATGAAGCAGTATTTAGATTTATGCCAGCGCATTGTTGATCAGGGTGAATGGGTTGAAAATAAGCGCACAGGTACGCGTTGTTTAACCGTGATTAATGCTGATTTAGAATATGATGTTGCCAATAATCAGTTTCCATTGATCACAACCCGTAAAAGTTTTTATAAATCAGCCATTGCTGAGTTATTAGGTTACATCCGCGGTTACGACAATGCGGCTCAATTCCGTGAGATCGGGTGTAATACTTGGAATGCCAACGCCAATGATAATCAGGCTTGGTTGAATAACTCTCACCGTAAAGGTGAAGACGACATGGGTCGTGTCTACGGCGTTCAAGGTCGATCTTGGATGCGTCCAGACGGAACTCAGCTCGATCAGTTAAAGAAAGTGATTGATAACCTTTCTAACGGCATTGATGATCGCAGCGAAATCGTTACTTTTTATAACCCTGGCGAATTCGAAATGGGGTGCTTACGTCCTTGTATGCATACTCATACCTTTTCGCTATTAGGGGATACCTTGTATCTAACCAGTTATCAACGTTCTTGTGATGTGCCATTAGGGTTGAACTTTAATCAAGTCCAGGTCTATGTACTCTTAGCGCTGGTGGCTCAAATTACCGGCCATAAGGCTGGCAAGGCCTATCATAAAATAGTGAATGCTCACATTTACGAAAATCAGCTTGAATTGATGAAAGACGTGCAGCTTAAACGTACGCCTTATCCATCACCTCAGCTGCGTATTAACCCTAAAATTAAAACATTAGAAGACATCGAAAGTTGGGTTACTGCCAGTGATTTTCAGTTGGATGGCTACCAATGCCATGACCCCATTAAATACCCATTTTCTGTATAAAGTGAATGATGAAACTAAATAAAAAATTAGTGTGATTTATTACCCCTTAACCCTTTAAACAAAAAATTAGGGTCTATACTAAGTTTTAATAAAGGCCGTATAGACCCCGAAATGAAACCCAGTAATTCTCCAACATCTCTTGAAATGCCATCTTCTTGGTTGCTCTATCACTTTGATGAAGCACCCTACAATAAAATGGCGGCTATCTTGCCTAGTCTACAAGAAGCTCACTTGTGTGCGCATGTTGAGGATATTCGCAAAACTTGGTATCAGCATAAATTAAAAGCCGTTATTTTATTGGTCGACAAGCATGATACTTTGTTGGAAGACTGGGTATGCCGTTTAGCGATGGTATTGCCTGAAGCGGCTCTGGTTATTATATCGATCGAAAAATTTGCCCTTGATGAGGTTAAATTATTAGAGCTGGGCATACAAGATATTTGGTCATTAGAAGAATTGACAGAAGCATTACTGCCAAAAATAATGCATCACAGCATCCTCCGCAAACAAGTCGAATATCAAACACGTCATCTTGCACACTATGATCCCCTGACGGGTATTGCCAACCGAACACTTTTTCAAGATCGATTGGATCACTCTTTGCTGCATGCACGCAGAGAGGGTCAAGTAGTTGCTCTGCTGATGCTTGATTTGGATCGCTTCAGTGTTATAAACGAGCATTATGGTCATGAGGTTGGCGACCAACTTTTAAAGCAATTTGCACGTCGTTTAAGCGAAGAAGTCAGGCGCTCTGATACTGTCGCCCGTTTAGGAGGTAATAATTTTTCTGTATTGTTGGAGCACGTAGCCAATGAGCATGTTATTTCTTATGTGGCAGAAAAACTGTGTAAAGCCTTTAGCGAACCCTACTTTATAGCGGATCATGAGATATTTTGCAGTATCAGCATAGGTATTGAGATTGCCAGCCGAGTAAGCTACGACAGCTCTTTATTGTTGGGTCATTCTGAATTAGCGTTACGTCAAGCTAAGCAGGATGGACGAAATGATTACCGTTTCTTTGTTTCTAATATGAGCCCGCCTGATATGGTGAGGGCAAGCTTAGAAAGTGCATTACACCATGCGTTAGAGCGTAAAGAGTTGAGTCTGCAATATCAGCCACAAGTAAGAGTGAGTAATAAACAGTTTATCGGTACAGAGGTTCTTTTACGTTGGAACCATGAAACCTTAGGGTCTATTTCTCCTGTAGTATTTATTCCGGTATTAGAAGAAACAGGCTTAATCAATAAGGTAGGCGAGTGGGTGCTCGCCTCCGCATGTCGACAGCATCAGAAGTGGATCCAAGACGGGGCTTTACCCAGTGATGCTAAATTATCCGTTAATTTATCGCCAAGGCAATTCCGGCAGCGGGATTTGGCCGATAGAGTTTTACATGTGTTAGACATCACCAAAATGAAGCCTGAGCATTTGACCCTAGAAATTACAGAAGGGGTTTTAATGGATAATCTACAGCAAGGCATTGATGTGCTAGGTCGTCTTAGAGAAATTGGTGTTTCCATTGCTATCGATGATTTTGGTACAGGTTATTCGTCATTGGCCTACTTAAAAGATCTTCCGATTGATTATCTAAAGATTGATCGAGTTTTCGTAAAAGATATCGTGGACGATAAAAATGATGCCGCAATCGCTAACTCTATTATTGCTTTAGCTCATAACCTTGGTATGGAAGTGATTGCTGAAGGTGTTGAAGATCATAATGTCTTGGGCGTTTTACAAGCTTTTGGCTGCGACCATTATCAGGGGTTCTTTTTCTCTCGGCCCGTTGACCCGGAAGAAATTCCTGGTATTGCACAACAATTATCGGCCGATTAATATTTTGTGTTCACAGTCACAACCCAGCCAAGTATGATGAAAGAAAAGTAAGCTCAGGTAAAAGGTTCTTTCATGAAATGTGCGCTCATAGTTGCGATGGCTGAAAATCAAACCATTGGCATCGATAATACCCTTCCTTGGCATCTGCCTAATGACCTTAAGTATTTTAAACAGGTTACTATGGCAAAGCCAATCATCATGGGACGTAAAACTTATGAATCCATTGGGCGACCTCTACCCGGCCGCACTAATATTGTAATTACTCGCCAAAGTGAATATCACGCTGAAGGCGTTGTTGTGGTCAACAGTTTGCAAGAAGCTTTGGATAAGGCAGAAGATATTAGTTTTACCACTGGCCATGAAGAAGTGATGGTGATTGGTGGTGCTGAAATTTATGAACAGGCGCTATTACAAGCAGACCGTTTATACATTACCCACGTGCATGCTGAAATTGAAGGCGATGCTTTTTTTCCAACAGTGGATTGGAATGACTGGCAAGAATTTAAGCGTGAAGATTACAATGCCGACCCCGAAGGCACTGAAAAACGTAACCCGTTTGATTACAGCTTTGTTGTATACGACCGCATGAAATAGAAGATCAAAACGGTGCGGGGTTGAGCATGAACCTCGTTGCCGAACGTTGATATTTATATTTCGACGCTTTTAGTAAAAGTGAAAGCAGATGTCTAAAATTCAGCCGCCAAACGCTGATCCATTTTAGCGATGTGCGCTTTCATAATATCGTGGCACTCTTGCGCCAAGCGTTCAGCATCCTCTTCTATGAGGCTTTCTGTCGGTATAGGGTCTAAAAATTCAACGAGCCCAGGCTTTGGCGACCAATCAGTTAATGTAACATTCTTGGTTGAGCTTACGCATAACGGTACGATCGGGACCCCCGCTTTAATCGCTGTTAAAAAAGCACCCTTCTTAAAAGGTAACAAGCCTTTACCACGACTTCGCGTTCCTTCTGGCATGATGAAGATGGAACGATTAAGTGATGTGATTTTCTCAGCCATTTGATCGACGACAGCACGCGCTTTATCTTTGTCTCCACGATTAATAAAAATATTACCCGCTAGCCAAAAAGCTGCGCCAAAAAAAGGTATCCAAGCAAGTTCTTGTTTGCCGACACCAGAGCAATTTTTTGGCCAAACCTTAGCAAAGTAAAAGACATCCAGTAAGTCTTGGTGATTAACCACATAAACAACGGGATAATCTATTTTTGGTTTATTGAGAGGAATGACTTTTAAGTTCATTATCCAATAGGTCGGCCATAAAAACTTTAATACTGTGCGAGTATTATTACCGTGAAAAGGGCGAATACAAGAGTAAGTGAGTGCCATAACAGAAAACAAGAAAAAATAGGCACAAACAGCAACAAGACGAGCGTAGTAAAGCATAGAGAGTCACACGATAAAAAGAAGCAAGGATTCAAATAAGAAACGAGTATACTCATCTAATTCTTCTGGTGTAATAAAAAATTTACTTAAATTGACATTTGAAGAAGGCAAAACTCTTAGCGAATAAGGTGCCTAATTAGTCAGAGATTTTTATTGGTGGGGAGAATCATCTGATTAATGCAGTAAGCTTAATAGTGTTACTTTTCTCACGCCTAAGTATTGCTATGAGGAATATTACCCCCAGTATTAGCGGTGAAGTTGATGACTTAACCACAGGGTTCTGTGGAAAGATGTGAGTAACTTGTTATTAAGCTGAGAGTGACCTGTAACTAACCTGTGAATAACTTGATGAGGCATCTAAAGTCCTTTTAAATCAATGATTTAATGGCTAACAGGTACTGTCGCTGCATATTTCAGGCAATGTATCTCGGTAGTATTCCTGTATTGATGAAAGATTTTTATATTTTCAAGAGAGAGTTGTCCACATATTTTGTGGATAACTGGACGCATAACTCAACTATAACTCATTCAAACGTTTGTTTTATCAAGCCTGTGCTTAATTCGATTATTTTTTAACCATATGCCTTAATTATTTATATCACTTTCCTTTATTCCCGTGACGAATTACTTGCGTCATTATCGATATGAGTGAATTTCTATTCGGTGTTTGTTTGGAGTATCTTTAAACCGAAGGAAGGTGCCCTACTTTCACTAAGATGACGGTATCTTGTTCAACATAAGGATTATGTTTACTCATATGTGGGCTTCTAAGCCAGCTCCCCGCAGGATAGCGTCCATTTTCATCGATAAACTCGCCGCTAATAACTAAAATTTCTTCGCCGCTAAAGTGAGTATGAGGTTGAAAGTGCTCGCCAGCAGGCCAGAAAACCAACGCGACAGATTCGTTTACTGCATTACTACTGAACTGATGCAGCGGCATGACTTTTAGGTTACCGATGCCTGGTAACCAATCAGTATTGCGCGTATCAATACGTACTTGCGTGCGATCTTCAGGTTGAAACTGATGCAGCTTCACAAACAACGTGCAGCCTTCTTTACTGAACGGCGCATGCTCAAACCCTTCTGGGTTACGAATATAAGTACCGGCTGGGTAATCACCTGTTTCATCAGAGAATACACCGTCTAATACGAAAATTTCTTCGCCTAATGGATGAGGATGACGGCTAAAGCTAGCGCCGGCATCGTATTTAACAATGCTCGTCGCGTGACCTTGCTCAGCGTCTTCTCTGGCTAAACGTTTACGCCAAACACCAGACATCGGGCTGGCTTGCCAGTCTTCTAAATTACTGTCGATAAAAACGTGCTTACTGAAATCTAGGTTGAGCATAGGAGTAACTTTTTAGGCAATTAGACGATTGTTTATTTTAATGGGGTTAGTTGCATCTGAACAGTAGGTACTTTTGGGTACCTACTGTTCAGATGCTTAACGCTAGAGTTGCTTGAAGAGGGTCATCTAGTTTATTCGAGTGTTGTGTTAATTCGCGATCACTTGAATAAATAAAACAACTAAACAATAACCAGAAGTATAGGCAATAAATAACTGTGGGAAAAATTTTAAGTAACGCATGAACGTTAGCTCAGGAATTTTACTCATCGCGACTACACCTGCAGCGGAACCAATGGCTAATAATGCCCCACCAACACCCACCGAGAACGTAAGCGCAAGCCATTCGTTATGAGCCATATCAATGCCTGATTTTAGAATGGCAGAGGTTAGCGGTACGTTATCGAATAAAGCCGAGGTGATGCCGACCACATAATTAGCGATTAGTGCTGGTGATTGCTTATAAGCTTCGAGGAATAACGCTAACACACCTACTTGCTTGAGCATGCCAACCAATAGCAAAACACCTAAAAAGAACAATAAAGTATCAAATTCAATTTTACGTACATAATCCAAAATAGGGTCATCACGGTTTAACGCTCTGGCGACCATAAACATCAAACTTAACCCGAATAAAAAAGATAGCACTGGTGGAATGGCAAACAACACATTACCGAAAATAACACCGATAATGGTTAAGAAAAACAGCAGGGCTATTAATGAATCAACCGGCGCTAAGGTATGTTTTTTCGTTGTCACTTCAATAGTGCCTTTCATACCGTAAGACATCAGTAGGCATAAAATAAAGACCGACGTGAATGCAGGTAATACGAGCATTAACAAATCAGAGATACTGACTTTACCCGCTAGAAAGATCATTAGTGTCGTAACGTCACCGGTAATCAATGACACGCCCCCAGCATTAACACCATAAACAACGACAATGGCGTATTTCACTAGTTTGTCTCGCTCTATGTTTAATCCAAGTAAAATAGTTAAGCAAACTAATGTCGCAGTGATGTTGTCTGCAAGAGAAGAAAATATGAATGAGAAGGCACCGATGAAAAATAATAACCCTTTTTCACTGAGTTGCTTAGGCAGCAAGTAGCTAGCAATAATCTCGATAACGCCTTTTTCAGACAAATAAGCCACAAAGGTCATGGCAGAGAATAGAAATAACCAGAGAGTCGCGATGTCTAATAAGTTTTCATTGAGCGCTTCTGAGGCGACTTCCGTATGCCCTGTCATACTGGACGAAATAAAATAAACGATCCATGCCAGTGTTCCCCAAAACAAAGTTGACTTGGCTTTATTTATCTTAATCAAATCTTCAGCAATGATTGAGAGAAAACCAATTGATACAATAATAATTAAGAAAATTGAAACAGCACTCATATTCATGATCTCAGTTGAAGCAATTATATGAAAAGAAAATCACACAAAAATAAAGTTATATAAAAAAAGGGTATATAAAATAATATTAAAAAAAAACCTGCATCGTTGTGATACGAGGCAGGCTTTATTAGCGAGCAAATATAAAAAAGGAGAAACCGTTAAGCTTCTTCTTTATTGCAAAAAGCCAAAGACTAAACCTTTTCTAACCAGCCATACTTATCTTCAGACTTGCCCCACTGAATATCATTCAATGCTTGGCGCAATTTCAAGGTTGTCTCACCGGCTTCGCCTGATCCAACAGCAAACTCTTGCCCATTATGGATCAGAGTGCCAACGGGTGTTAAAACAGCGGCCGTACCAGAGAGTGCTGCCTCAGTACCGGGTTTTTGTGCTCGTTCGATTAGCTCGGTGACGGTAAAGTCGCGTTCGGTTACTGTCATTCCAGCATCTCGAGCGATGGTTAATATAGAATCGCGAGTAACGCCGTGTAAGAACGTGGTGTTTAACGCCTTCGTGATAATTTCGTCGCCATCAATTAGGATAAAGTTAGCTGCGCCAGTTTCTTGGACATCGCCGTTAGGGCAAAACAGAATTTGATCTGCACTGCATTCTTTGCGTGCTTTAGAAATAGGACCTAATGCGCTGGCGTAATTTCCGCCACTTTTAATCATGCCCATATGGGGAGCACAACGCATTCCATCTTCTTCTAATAAGAGTCTTAATGGCTTAGCACCGCCGGTAAAATAATCACCAACAGGAGATAAAAGCACATATAACAAAGAGGACGCTGAAGGAGCCGCTGCTTTACCGATCGCTGGCTCTGTACCAATATGCGTTGGACGAATGTACATAGAGCCTGGAGGACTAGGAACTTCATCGGCATACAGTCCAACGGCATCCTTGATCATTTGGGCAAGCTGATCTTTATTGATTTCAGGCAGGCTTAATAATTCACTGCTTTGTGACATGCGTTTAATATTAGCATCCATACGAAAAATATTGACGCTGCCATCTTCGTGTTTAAACGCCTTCAGTCCTTCAAAACACGTGCTTGAATAATGCAAGACATGTGCACCAGGATGAAGTTCTAACTTGTCGGATGGAACGATGCTTGAAGCTGTCCAAGAATTATTGTCGAAAGATGCCAATGACATTTTCGGCATGAAAACTGTTCCAAATGCGGCCATTTCTATTCCTAACGTTAGGTACGGAAACCTAAGAACGGTTTCCTTACTCAATATTGTATTATGCAATGTTAATGCGTAGTTTAAAGTATTAAGCGCTTATATTAACGATCTGCATTGGTCGCGAGCCAAGATGACCAAAGTGAAATGACATTGTTGATTTTAATATCAAAGCCTAATTGAACCAGTTCGTTCTGGGTCATTAGTAAATGTTGTTTTTGCAGTGCGCGTTTATGGGTTTCAACGCGATAGGCCAGGTAGGTTTCCTGGAGGGTCTGACAGTCTTGTGAACTCATCAGGCCACAGCGAACAAAGGCTTCTAATAACCGCATATTGTCGGTTACCTGCGTTAGTTCTGGGTATTGGTGTGACAACGCGAGCACACCGTACTGCACCATAAATTCGATATCAACAATGCCACCGGCATCTTGCTTCAGCTGAAAGCACATATCGGTAGTATTTTTCGAGCCAAGATTATCCCTCATTTTCTGACGCATGGCTTGCACTTCTTCACTCAATAGAGGCTTTTCTCGCCTTATAGTGAGTATTTTTTCACGAACCTGTTCAAATTTGGCTTGTACCACATGACTACCCGAAACCTTTCGGGCACGAACTAAAGCTTGGTGTTCCCAAGTCCATGCATTTTCTTGCTGATACTTTTCGAAACCTGACAAAGACGTCGCGATCATGCCGGATGCGCCGGAAGGGCGTAAACGCATGTCGATGTCATACAATTCTCCAGCACGGGTTTGCGTGTTGAGAATGTGGATCATACGCTGGCCCATGCGAGTATAGAATACACCGTTATCCAGTTCACGAGTCCCCGAGGTCGATTTACCTTTGGCCGTATCGTAGAGAAAAACCAAATCTAAATCTGAGCCATAGCTGAGTTCTAATCCTCCCATCTTGCCATAACCAACAACGATAAATTCAGGCTCTAATACTTCTTCATTTTGAGCATTACGCGGATAACCGTATTTAGCGACAACTTGCTGCCATGCGAGCTGACTGACTTTATCAAGTAAAACTTCAGCTAAGTTGGTCAGATAATCACTTACCTGCATCAAGGTTAATGTGCCTTGTACTTCATTTGCGGCTGCGCGTAATTTGTGGGCATTGGCAAAGTGACGGAGCTGATCCATCTGCTGTTCGAGATCATTTTCGTCGATGCGCAATAATCTCAAGTGCAGTTCTGTTGCCAAATCTTGCTTGGTAACAGGGCTATAAAATTGCTGAGGGTTAAGTAATTCATCTAAAAGAATCGGTGCTTGGGCAATGTAGTCAGCGACCCAAGGGCTGATAGAGCATAATTTAACGAGATGTTTTAACGCAGATGGATTTTCACTTAATAACACTAAGTAAACAGTACGCCGGACAATGGCACTGATAATAGGAAGAATGCGTTCTAAGGTATCTACTGGGTTGTCACTTTCCCAAACCTTTCTTAACAATAAAGGCATTAAAGTATCAAGACGTTCACGTCCGATGGTTTGCATCGATTTGACGGCACGTGAGTCGCGGAACTTTGTTATATGATCAATAACGGTGTCGCTTTGGGTGCATGGGAATTGTTTTAAAAAAGCCTGCTCTTCTAGTTCATGACTATGGTTGTCATCGTTATCAAAGTTGCCATGCCATAAATCTTGCCATGCTTCTTTCTCAATTTGGCTATTTGGGTGCTCATCTGTTGAGACTTGATGATGCACAGGAGCGACAATTTGAGCGAAGTGATGACTTACTTTTTCTCTTTGAGCATCCAATTCAACCAGAAACGCTTGCCACGTTGGAAAGCTCATCGCAAATGCCATTCGGGTTTGAGCATAATCGGAATGTTGATACTCATCGCTGGGCAATAGCTGAGTTTGTTCGTCGTTAAGTGCCTGAATGACGTGTTCAGCGTCACGTAAAAATAAATAAGCTTGGCGTAATTCTTTACAAGCTCTCAGGGGAAGATAACCTTCACCCTCTAGAATATTAAGCACGATTAATAATTCGCGAGTTTGTAGCTCTTTCTCCTGACCACCACGAATTAATTGAAAAGCCTGCACAACAAATTCAATTTCACGAATACCACCCGAACCCAGTTTTACATTGGTCTGTAAACCACGGCGGCGAACTTCTGTATTAATCATGGCTTTCATTGAACGTAAAGACTCAAACGCACTATAGTCGACGTATTGGCGGTAAACAAAAGGACGTAATATGGACAGTAGCTCTTTGCTGGCGACACTCCCTTCAGCGTCAACGGATGGCAAACCTTCACTGGTAATAATACGGGCTTTCACCATTGCGTACCGTTCCCAATCACGACCTTGATCTTGGTAATACTCTTCAACTGAAGCAAAGTTCATCACTAATGGGCCACTATCACCATAAGGACGTAAACGCATATCAGTACGAAAAACAAAGCCATCAATGGTGGTATTGTCTAGGGCTTGAATGAGTTTTTGGCCAACTTTGATAAAAAACTCTTGGTTCGATAACTCGCGCCTACCCGCGGCATTTCCTGTTGTCATGCCTGATTCAGGATAGGCAAAAATCAAATCAATATCGGAACTTAGATTCAGCTCATGAGCCCCCAACTTACCCATGCCTAACACGAGTAAATGTTGTTCTTTTTTATTTCTTTTTCCAATCGGTTGGCCGTGCTTTTC
>JBNMPQ010000052.1:0-12732 GCA_051276935.1 Oleispira sp.
GCTGTCTATGGGCCTGATACTGGAAGATAAAGAAATAGATTTCACGGATTTAATCGATAACGAGGGCGTTAGACCTGCAATTTTATTTTTATCTTCAGATGAATACACGCCGTTCAAAGTGACCCTTCGTAATCAATATGATGAAAGTTTTACGATTACCATTGAAGGTGATGGCTTTAGTCGTTTCCAGATGAACACAGAGCAATATGAAGAGGGATCATTATGACCTCTAGTATGAAAGGCTTTACCTTAATCGAAGTCATGATCGCGCTTTCAATATTTGCAGTGATGGCCGCGGCTATCAGTCGAACAGCCAGTCAAAATGCCGATACAGTATTGTATTTAGAAGAAAAAACGTTAGCGTCATTTGTTGCGGAAAATCGCCTTAACAAGTTGAAACTATCAGGCTATCCAGCGGCAACTGAAACAAAAGACGACGCAGAGATGGCGGGTCGTGAGTGGCACGTAGTCACCAAGGTTGAAGATACACCTTTACCCAATTTTCGTCGTGTAGAAATTAAAGTATCCAAAATGTCTGACAAAGAAAACTCACTCGTCAGTTTAACGGGCTTTATGGGCAAGTATTGATGCACTACCACTGCGATCAACAACATCGTCGACCAATACCCAAACAGCAAGGCTTTACCTTACTAGAGGTAATGATCGCCATTTCAATTACCGCGTTAATTGGTATCGCTTCAACTAACTTGCTCAGTAATATTATTGAAACAAAAAAAGTGACTGACATCCGATCAGAACAGTTGACCACCTTGCAACGGTTTAATCAGTTTGTCAGTCGCGACATTGAACAAATTATTAATCGTGACATTCGCGATCAGTATGGTGATCGCCAGCCTGCACTTATCATCGATAGCCCAGATTATTTAGCAGAATGGACACGTTTAGGCTGGCGAAATAGCCCCATTAGCAACGACCCAAGAGCGATAATGCAACGGGTTGCTTTTCAGTTGTTTGATATTAATGACGAAGAATGTGAGCAGGCTAAGTTGCGCTTACAAGACTGGGGCAATCTTGAGCCTGAAGGTTCTTGCTTAATTCGTTACTTCTGGCCTGTACTGGATCGATCAGGAGATACCGAAGCCAAGACTCAAGTCATCTTGGATCTGGTTGAGTCTCTTGAAATTGAAATATTGGCCAAAGAAAACATTAAAAACAATAGCACGAGTAACTCTGCTGCACAGCCCGCGACAAGTAGTTGGTACAGTCAATGGCCTAATTTACAAACAGGTAACAACCCAGAAATTCCCATTGCCATGCGGTGGACATTAACACTGCCTAAAATCGGTGAAATCGAACGTTTATGGCTATTAGCTTATGATGATCAATAATTTTTCTAAGCCTCGGCAAGAGGGTTTGGCACTGATCTCGGTCTTGTTAATTTTCGCCATTGTCTCTGTGCTGGCAACGGCCATGATTGAGCGTCAAAGCTTAGACATACAACGCAGTGGTAACTTGCAAGCATTGCAACAAGCAAGAGCTTACAGCAGCGGCATTGAATATGCGGTTCGTTCAGGACTGCGTTTGGATTACGATAACAACCCTGAAGTAGACCATCCGTTGGAAGAGTGGGCTCAACCCCGTACTTATCCCTTGCAGCCTGGCCTGGCTGAAATACAAATTATTGATGCTCAATCACGATTCAATCTTAATAGCCTGCATAAAAGTTCAACGAACAGGTCTGCGCAGATTGAAAGGTTCAAAAATTTATTGAATGAGCTTGGGCTTGATCCAAAAATTGCTGATAACACTCAGAAATTCATGGATGAAGACAGCATGGTTGATAACGACTATTTGGCTGCGGAGGTTCCTTACCGAGCCAGTTACGCTTTGTTCAAGCACCCATCAGAATTACTGCTTGTGCAAGAGGTCGACGCTGAAAGTTATCGTAAACTCACCCCTTACATTACCGTTTTACCTGTCGCAGCGACTATTAATGTTAACACCGCAAGCAATAAGGTTTTGGCCGCATTGTCTACACAACTTTCGTTGTCGGATGCTGATTCTATTATAGGTAATCGAGGTGAGAAAGGCTTTGGAACAGTTGATGATTTCTGGAATTTAACCGAAGTCCAGCCCTTTGCCGGCCAGACCAGCAACGGTAACAATGGGGCGGGTAATCAAAATACCAAGGAAGTATGGGATAAGGCCGATTTCAGTGTAAACTCTCAATACTTTGAGGTCTTTGCAAAAGTAACATTAGCAGAGCGTGTCGCAACTATTGAAATGCTTATTCATCGCGACAATCAATCTGGAGAGATGCGCACTTATTATCGAGATTACTCTCGAACCGAGGCGCGACTTCCTGTGACGAACAATAACAATACTACCCCAGGTAGTGGCGGCATTTAGGTTAAATTTTAGGCTGAAATAATGGAAACTGTTGCTGTACGCTGGAGCGTGGAATTAGAAACGTGGTTTGTTTCAACACTCGCACCAGTACAAAATGAAAGCCAAGCTGACGGGCACAAGCAAAATAACTGGCGTCCATTAGATGAATGGGCAGGTGAACAAGCCGACTTATCTCAGTTACGCTTTATTTTACAAGGTGAAAACTATGTATGTCGCTGGTTAACGATTCCAGGTGTTCAGGGGAGAAATTTGTCTAGAGCTTTACCCTTTGCGCTCGAAGAAAGCCTTATCGAAGACATTAGTCAGTATCATTTAGTGACGGCCGGTAAACAGGGGAAGTTCACCCATCGCATTTACTGCAGCTTAGCCGACAATTTTAACCGTCTGCTAGAAGCTTGCTCTCTTCGTCATATAACATTGAACGAACTTATTCCAGAAACCAGTTTAATTCCTGATAATAGCCTAGTCCATGATGGGCATTTCTGGCTGATTAATATTCCGGGACTCAGCGAAGCAAAAATTCATGAATCTGCCGTTTCTGCTTTTTTTGAAGGCTTGTGCAATGGCTTAGAGGTCGACTCACAACAAGCAATAACACTCATTGATTCTAACCTTGATACGGCCAACTTACTTAAAACACAACTTGAGAGTAACTTTGCCGGTATTTTTAAAGCGATTAGCGTCAAGCATGGACGTTTATCTAGCCTAAGAGATGAAGCGCTATTGTCCAAGTGTTGCAACTTATTAACGGCAGAGTTCCGTCCTGCTGAACCTAAAAAAGATAAGCCTGCGTCTTGGTGGAAACCCCTTACCGCATTAGCGGCGTGTTGGCTGATATTCTCTTTCACTGAGATAAGCATCGAGAACAAACGCTTAATTGCCCAACAAGAGCGTGTTAAAGCCGAAACGATAGGTCTTTATAAGCGTTTATTCCCGGGAGAGCGCGTTCAGTTCTTAGAGCGTCAAATTCGCAGTAAGGTAAAGGGCGACAGTACTGTTGCTAGTGCAGGCGTCATGATAATGCTATCGCAAGCCAGCAAAGCGTTGCAGCAAGATAACTTAAAACAGATGATTCAATGGCAAAGTTTTCGATTTAACGACCGTCAGAATCAATTGATTATCGACTTAACTTCAAAAACACTCGCTCAACTCCAAAGCTATAAAGCCGCTCTTGAACAGCAAGGTTTAAGTGTCGAAATAGCTCAAGCAACGAATGACGACAAGGGTGTGAAGGGGCGTTTGAAAATAGGAGCTTCAGCATGAATAAGTTACAGCAACAATTAACGCTAAACTGGCATGAAGGGCGCCAAAAATTCAAACAACTTGCTCCGGTTATAAGTTTTAACCTTTGGTATGGTAGCCAGAACCTGCGCGATCAAAAGATCATTAAAGCCATTTCAGCGTTTATTGTTTTGTGCCTAATTATCGCGATGTTCGTTCAGCCATTTTTAGCCAAGCAAGAAAGTTATCAGGCTAAATTGAATAAAAGCCTATCAACTTATGAACTGCTGGCGAGTAATGCCCACAAGTTTCAAGGCCAGGTGTCGGGGAAGGCAAGTGACGGCCCAATATTGGCCATTGTTACTGAGCAAGCAAAACGTTCAGGTATTAATTTAAAGCGCTTTGAACCCGACGGTGACGGCCTGCGTATTTGGCTAGAGGACGCCGTATTTGACGATGCGATTCGATGGTTAGAGGAACTAAACCAGAAACATAACATCCAAATTAAACAAATTAATGTGGAGCGTAGTGAAGATTCTGGACTGGTTGACTTGCGCGGAACGCTGTTCAAGTAAAGGCATTCATTATTGAATGCCTAAATAGAGGTTATTAATTGACGCTATTAATAACCTCTATTTAACCTATCGCTTAAATTCATCTAAACTTTACCTATTCTAATAAGGCCCGAAAGGGTTTTTTGTCTTTAAATATTACTGATTTTAATAAACCTGATTTAGCAGGCACTAGCTTTTACTGCTGCCTAACGGTTTTGGAGAACACTTTTGAATACAGAATTACAACATTTTGACCTAGTCGTTATTGGCGCCGGTTCAGGTGGCGTTCGTTCAGCCCGCATGGCGGCTTCTCAAGGAAAGAAGGTCGCTATTATTGAAAACCGGTACTTAGGTGGCACCTGCGTTAACGTAGGTTGTGTTCCTAAAAAGATGTTTGTCTATGCCTCTGAATACCGCGAAAAAATGGAAGAAGCGAAAGGCTTTGGCATAAATGGTCAAGTTAACGATTTTCACTGGCCAACGCTGCGTGACAATAAAAGCAATGAAATCACCCGTCTTAACGGTATTTATGAAAACCTATTAACAGGCCCGGGCGCGACTATTTTTAGAGGTACAGGAAGTTTAGTCGATGCGAATACGATTCATGTCAATGGTCAAGATGGTTTTCAGCAGGACATTACCGCCGAGACAATACTTATTGCGACGGGTAGTTGGCCTTTTAAACCGGAAGTGCCAGGTGCTGAATACGCAATCACTTCGAATGAAGTATTTGACCTAGCCGATAATGAATATCCTAAGCGCGCACTCGTCGTAGGGGCAGGTTATATCGCGGTTGAATTTGCGGGAATTTTTAATGGCTTAGGGACTGAGACGACGCTCGCGTGTCGTAAAGACTTAGTATTACGTGGATTTGATGATGATGTACGGGCCTTCGTTCAGGGCCAGATGCAGGAGAAGGGCGTCAACATTCTAGCTGAAACCGAAGTTGATCACATTGAAAAGCAAGCGGATGGCTCGTTAATGGTTTTCTACACTAACAATGAGAAGCAAGAAGTTGACTTGGTTCTTTACGCGACGGGTCGTCGCCCGATGACAGACGGATTGAATCTAGAAAAATTGGGGATCGAATTAAATGCTAATACGACCATCAAGGTAAATGATTTTTTCCAAACTAACGTACCCTCTGTGTATGCGTTGGGTGATGTGATCGGTACGCCACAGCTAACCCCTGTCGCCTTAGCGCAAGGCATGAAATTTCTTGCGCATAAGTATCATAACGATACCGTGCCCATGCATTACAACAATATTCCAACGGCTGTTTTCTGCCAGCCCAATATTGGCACAGTAGGGCCTACGGAAGATGAATGCAAGGCTCAGGGAATTGATTTTGAGGTGTATGAGTCTAACTTCAAGCCGCTCAAACATACAATGACGGGTATGAATGAACGCACGTTAATGAAGTTGATTGTTAATAAAGAAAACAACAAAGTGATTGCAGCTCATATGGTCGGCCATGATGCGGGAGAAACGGTACAAGGTATTGCTGTTGCGATTACTGCGGGCGCCACGAAGGCAGACTTTGATGCAACTATTGGGATTCACCCAACCTCGGCAGAAGAGTTTGTTACGATGCGATCTCCTCGTTCTTAATGTCGAGTCTTAGTCCTAAGATTCAAGCTTAGCAAGGTTAAGCAGGCTCTCTTTAAGCCTGCTTAACTCGATCTTCTTTTAATCGATTTACCCGCAGAAAACGATTCTAATATTATCCATTTTATAGTTCGCTTGGCTTATGGCTTGCTGAAGCGCTGCTTTCTTTTGCACTAGCAATTCAATTTCACTATCACGAATATTACGGTTCGTTTTCTGCAACTCTTGCAGGCGTGAGATTTCACCGTCTAATTCAATCGTCATACGCTTAGCACCTAAGGCTAATTGTTTAGGAAGTTGGGCTTCAGCGGCTTCTTTCGCAATCTTCAATGACTTTTTAATACCCGGCTCAACACGCTTCACCAAACCTGTCGCAGTAGAACGCTTTAGATCTTCTGGAAAATCCAAGTAGTCTGGCTCATTGAAATCAACCTTGCCTTCAGGGTCTACCGCAATGTGTATCCCTTCGGCCGGAAGATAACGCTGAATCTGTAGAGACTTAGGTGCTTGGCTTTCTAAGGTATATTGAGCTTGGAAATAAAAGTCACCGGTTGAGAACGGGTGATTCTCAACATAAGCGACGTTTGAATTACCATGATCTTCAGACAAAATCAGATCAAGAGCCCCCACCACCAACGGATGCTCCCAAGTGAAAAACTGCACATCGTCTCGAGCCACTGCAATATCACGGCGACAGGTATACGTAAGACCATCTTCTGGCAGATGCGGAAAGTAGCTGGTCAGCATGTGATCGCCAGGCATTAAGATAAAGCAATGATGGCTGTGGTCTTGCTGAATAATGCCGTAGACATCACACACTTCTTCTAAGAAACTTGGCAATATTGCCTGATCAAGTCTGTCGTCAGATAATATACGATCCAATAACGCTTTTGACTTAACCGGATCGCAAGACTGTAACTCCAACAAACGGTCACGACCTTGCTCTAACTCTTGTTGCTGAACTTCACGCTCAGGAATTAAAGCATCCACTAGCTTATGCAAGTCGGCTACGTTAGGGCTCTCAATCGCGGTAATCATCTGAGTATGATGATGATTCAATAACGATTGCGCAAGCGGGTTAGGGTGGCTAAACACGTCAACACCCTGGTTCAATAATTCAAACAAGCGCTCAGAAGAATGCCCTTCGAAATAAGGAATGTGCAGTTGAATATCGAATTTCTGACCGATGCGATCAAGACGACCAATGCGCTGCTCGATTAAATCGCAGTTATCCGGCAGGTCAAATAAAATCAAGTGACGTGCGAATTGGAAGTTACGGCCCTCACTGCCGATTTCACTGCACAAAAGAATTTGAGCACCGCCTTCTTGTTCCGCAAAATAAGCCGCTGCACGATCTCGTTCAATCATATCCATATCTTCATGAAAAACAGCACAAGGCGTGCCGTACTTTTCCCATAAAGCGCGTTCGATTTGCAATACCGTTTTCTGCTGATGCGTGATCAACAAGAACTTTTCACCCTTATTCGCCTTGATCAGTTCATTAATCCAGTCAATGCGCGGATCAACACTTTCCCAATCAGTAATTTGGCGCTCAGGGTATAAGCCCTCTAAGCCTGTCAGTTCTTGATACGCGTCAGGCAATACGAAAGGCTGCGCGATCACTTCCCGATTAGGGAAACCTTCCATTGCGCTTCGTGTATTTCTGAACATAACTCGACCGGTACCGTGCTGATCGATCAATTGCTTGATCCAAGCTTGCGCTTGTTCAGCGTTTGGTTGTGCAGGTATCTCTTGATTGAGTAAGTTTTGTAAGGCGTCACGCTCACTCTGAGTCAGCTCATTACCCGATAACAAAGACTGCGCAGCCTTAGCGATGGGTTGAAATTGAGACTGCTCTTGAACAAATTCTTCTAGGTTGTGGAAGCGTTCAGGGTCTAATAAACGTAAACGAGCAAAGTGGCCTTCCATGCCCAATTGTTCGGGGGTGGCGGTTAGCAATAATAAACCGGGGCATTCGTGCGCTAAAGACTCAACCAAACCATAGCTTTCATCGTGAGATTGAGGAGACCAACCTAGGTGATGAGCCTCATCAACGACAACCATGTCCCAGCCAGCCGATAAAATTTGTTCACGACGCTTAGGGTCATTCGCAACGGCGCTTAAAGGGGCCAATACGAGCTGCTGCTGTAAGTAGGGGTTGCCACCATCTTCTTGATCTTCAAGTGCCAAGCAGCGGCCTTCGTCTAATACGCTAAAGCGCAAGTTGAAACGACGCACCATCTCGACCAACCATTGGTGAGTCAGAGCTTCAGGCAATAGGACTAAAACACGCTCAATACGTTCGCTTAACAACAAGCTGTGCATGATCATGCCCGCTTCAATTGTTTTACCTAAACCCACTTCATCAGCCAATAGAACACGCGGTACTTCACGGCTAGCGACTTCATTTGCAATGAACAGCTGGTGTGGGAGTAGGGTAGTACGACTGCCGACAAGACCATAATGTTTGCGCTCTTGTAACTTGCTCTTCATTTGCAATGCACGCAGACGAAGTTCATAAGCCTTACTATTATCAACTTGGCCAGCCAATAAACGATCTGACGCCTGACTCAGCTGAATGTGTCCACTTAATTGGGTTTCGGGCAATATACGATCGGCATCACCGTAAAATAAAATGCCATTCATTTCTTGAATTTCAGTAATGGTTAATTTACTGCCGTCTTCTAAAAGCACGGTATCTTCAATATTGAACTTAATTCGAGTAAGGGGAGCCTGTTCCTTTGAGTAACGCCTAACTTCATCCGCGACCGGAAATAAAATGGCCACTTGGCGGAAATTAACTTCTTGAACCATCCCTAGGCCTAAATCGGACTCCGTATCACTTATCCAACGCTGACCAACTTCAAACATGCGCCATTTACTCCAAATCATAAAAATTATGCCGCACATTTTAAAGGATGATAGGCTGCAAAGACAGCGCGTATGTGCCTGATATTGACTAATCATGGATAAAACTTAGCTTTAACCTTTATTTCTGTTTAATTTTATTAAACTAGTCTGATTAGACAGGCATTAATTGGGTGAGTGTTTACCGTAAATTGACCTGCGGAATGAAGCGTGGCAACAATCACAGCGGACTGATTCCTACACAGAGAGCTTAAGCAATTGGCCAGAGGCACAATTGAATTTAAATATTGATCTGGAATACTGAGTTTGAATACTGTGGTCAAGTGTAGCGATGAGCGTGGTATTTAAACTTTGAAAAAAAGCGATCTACAAGTTGTATTGTTGCATTAATGCAATCCTTATATTTCCGATAATTGTTATTATCGGAATAACTAAGATAGTCGTTTGATGCTTGATGTTGGATCGTATTTATCCGTTAAATCGACAATGATTTTATGATTTTATTGTTTAATATAAGATACCTACACATCCTAGCCAATATGTTTTATACATAACTCATAAACCTCAATACCCTAAACCACTCTACTATTATGCAGCCTATTGCTCTAAATACTCACTAAACGCCTTATTATTAAAGCCCACGTTACTTTGATTAGTACCTTGTAACTTAACAAGTTTTTTTAAATTTCTAATTGAATATAGGATGCTTAACAGCATCATTCAGCGTGAATTTCAGCCTGCAGCTATCACCAATACAAAAGATCTCTCATTTCATAGTTCCGATAATTATGCGACTATCGTATTATTCGAATACTTAGTTAAACTACTCATATTAAACTACTAGATAGCTGCATAATCTTTTATGAATCCTTTTCTTACATCACCCAAACCCATGTTTGATGGTTTACAGTACCTAACCAGTCCCTTTAAAGAAGCTGATTCGATTCATTTTAGGCAGCGTGCATTAAATCCTCCCCAAGAAAGCAAAGAAGACCTGTATCACTGCCTTACATTCCTGCAGAGTTACAACGGTAGCCAAGCGACGTTTAACAGTTACCGCAGAGAAATCGAACGTCTTTTACAATGGTCTTGGTTTGTGCAAAAAAAGACACTGCCTAACTTACGTCGCTTGGATATTGAAGAGTATCTAGAATTCTGCCAACACCCACCCTTACCGTGGATTGGCACCAAGCAAGTCGCCCGCTTTAAAAACCATCAAGGAAAACGAATTACTAATCCAGACTGGCGCCCTTTTGTGAGTCAAATAACTAAAGTAGAAAGCCAACTGGGGAATTCAGCCAACAATCGCCACTTCAAACTTTCTCAAAAAAGTCTACAAGCCGTTTTTTCTGTACTGTCGACCTTTTTCAATTATTTGCTGCAGGAAGATTACGGGGAGCTTAATCCCGTCGCCCTCATTCGTCAGAAAAGTAAATATCTACAAACTCATGCCTATAAAGAACCCATCCGTCGAATCTCCAACCTGCAATGGGACTTCGTGATTGAAACGGTGGAATTGAATGCCCAGAAAAACCCTGAACAGCATGAGCGCACATTGTTTATTATGAACTGTTTGTTTGCGATGTATTTACGAATCTCCGAACTGGTCGCCGATGAACGTTCAACACCAACCATGGGCGACTTTCGGGCTGATGCGGATAACAATTGGTGGCTTCAGGTCACCGGCAAAGGCAATAAAGTCAGAATGATTACCGTATCAGACGACATGCTGGCCGCACTAAAACGCTACCGCAATGTTTTAGGCTTGTCCGCCCTGCCACACGTGAGTGAATCCACCCCTATGATTGCAAAGATCAAAGGCAAAGGCCCAGTAACCAGCACTCGTCAAATCCGTTTTATTGTGCAGGACTGCTTCGACCAGGCGCACCATCGCATGTCCGAACAAGGTTTGAAGGAAGAAGCACTAGAATTACGAGCCGCAACGGTACATTGGCTGAGGCATACCGGAATTTCTGAAGATGTAAAACACCGTCCCAAAGAACATGTTCGCGATGACGCTGGCCATGCGAGCATGGCTACTACGGATCGTTATATTGATACTGAAATGCGTGAACGCCATGCCAGTGCCAAGCATAAAAAGATTAAGCCCGAATAGCTTACGCATAAATACTGGATGAATACCCGCTGAAGTTAATACTTAATTCACGCGCTCCTTTATAATTTAACGCTTTTCGGTCATCGACTAAGCAATCCTTTTACATGACTTTCCTCCCTATTTACTTATGTTATGATATAACATATCATCAATTTATAAATGTAAGGCTAGTGGTTAATCGTTTTGTAACAATGTATCTCATAAGCGGGAAACCTCAACGTAATAATGAGCCAATTAAATATAGGGAAAAGTCCCAGTGAACATCGCACGCACCCCTTTAGAGCAACA
The DNA here is from genome assembly GCA_051276935.1 of Oleispira sp. Lineage (GTDB taxonomy): Bacteria > Pseudomonadota > Gammaproteobacteria > Pseudomonadales > Oceanobacteraceae > Oleispira. Next base: position 11,026 of record JBNMPQ010000052.1, read on the forward strand.
ATCGATCGTCGGCATTGATAAAGTGTCGAAGCATAATAATATTGGATTAGCAGCCTCGCCTGAAGCAGAAATCTGGACCTCTTTTTATGAAGAGGATGTACAAATCGCGACTTGGCAGCGCACCCGATCAATCGTATTAAACGAGTCTGTTAATGCCCTGCTAGCCCTCAATACGTTTAGCCAGCTCCAGTTTTCATCACCAGCACAGGATGTCGCCCAAAAGCTAACCATGCATATGCCGCAGTTTAAGCACCGCTCAGTACTGCTTAAAGATATTGAATTGCTCAGCGATATGTTTGCCTGTTTATTTGACCAAGATAACGTCGGTTTAAGGCTGAAGGTACTGGATACCACTATGTGCCCGAGATTTCACGTTGACCACGTCCCCTGCCGTTTACTTACAACTTATAGTGGTCCCGCTACCGAGTGGCTGCCCAATGAATCTGCTGATCGTAATAAACTGGGAACCGGCAACCAAGGTTTGAGTGACGATTTATCAGGATTGTTTCAGCAAGCCAGCGATATTGAGTCAATGAATGCCGGTGATGTGGCGTTATTAAAAGGCGAGTCATGGCAAGGAAATGAAGGGCTAGGGTTGATACATCGTTCTCCCATTAATAGTGGCGGGCATAAACGACTGCTGCTGACGCTTGATTTTGCTTAAATATTGGCAATAAAAAATCAACCCATCACAACTAAAACACTCCAAAAGTAGACTGCAATTATGCAACCTTTATTCAAAAATCTAATGGCAGTATTCACAACTCTCGCAATCAATTCAGCCGCGATCAGCAGTGAAAGCACATCCGAAATGCACACAGGGCATGAATCGACACTCAGTCCGCATATTCACGGTAGCGCAGAATTAAACATTGTACTTTCTAATAATCAGCTGTCTCTGGAACTGCATTCGCCTGCGGTGAATCTGCTCGGCTTTGAGCATAACAAGCACAACCCAGAGCAACAGGCGATCGTGAAAAGTACCCGAGACCAGTTAACGAATGCCAAAGCGTTGTTTATCTTTGAGGGTGGAGAATGCCAGTTAATACAACCGTCACCAATCTTTTCCGCTATGTTGAAATCAAATGGAAACGCCCACCCGACTCTCGAAAAAGATGACAATCGACACAGTGATATAGAAGCCCGTTTTTCATACGCTTGTGCGCAACCCGTCTCCCTGAGGTCAATTACCACCATACTTTTAGAGGTTTTTCCGGGCATTACCTCTCTGCAAGTGCAATGGATTATTCACAATCAACAAGGTGCGGCCACGCTGAATCGTCAACGCAATACACTCAACTTTTAGTCACTCACTATTTGTATGAGTACAACTTGGCCAATCAAGTGGTCAATAACTTATAACTGCAGGACATAACATGAAATCTACAACCCTAAGTATTGACAAGATGGCCATCGGACTGTCCATGATCTGCACCGTGCATTGTCTATTGCTGCCTATTGCTCTGGTCTTACTGCCCAGCTTATCCGCGAGTATATTTGGCGATGAAGGCTTTCATAAGTGGCTACTGATTGCCGTGATTCCCATCAGTGTTTTTGCATTGTCGATGGGATGTAAAACCCACAAAAAATTAAACGTAATGACCACTGGCTTACTTGGACTCGCTATTCTCACCCTAGCCGCATTTTTTGGTCATGACCTGCTCGGAGAATTAGGAGAAGTAATGGCTTCTTTATTTGGCGTATTGC
>JBNMPQ010000053.1:0-12683 GCA_051276935.1 Oleispira sp.
CATGAACGACCCGATGGCCGATGGCAACGATGTCTCTTGCAGTCTGTGTGCTGGTTCCCACACTCAAACCCCAATCAAGAAGGGCCGACATAGCTTGTGCATGATTGCTGCCGTTCATGAGGCGTCTATCAGCAATTGAAACGCCGTTAGCATCAAATACTTGTAATCTGGGCATCGCACCAATAGCCACTATTTCGCCAGTTTTTATCGCCGTCAATGTATGATCAATACCGCCATACAATCCAAACTTGATGCTGGAAGAACCGCAGTTAATTACTAATATTTTGCCACTCATCTGCAGTTCACCAGCCATATCCTCTAATAGAAACTCAGCCCAGCTATTTATTGGCAGTCGTTTATTGACAAGTGTAGCCACCATCGATAACCAATTCAGAACCGGTTACAAATTTGGATTCATCAGATGCGAGATACAATATCCCATAGGCGATATCATCAGGTGCGCCAACATGACCAATGGGGTGGAGGCTATCAAGCTTCGCCTTGAATGCCTCAGAACCTTCTGGTGAATCGGCGGCAAGGGCTGCAACCAATGGTGTCCAGATAAAGCCTGGGTGTACAGAGTTGACCCTGATATTGTCCTTTGCATAAAAAAGTGCATCGTTCTTACTCATCAATCGAACAGCCCCTTTGGATGCATGGTAGGGCGGTAAATCAGCGGCTCCAACAAGGCCGTAGATGGAAGACAAGTTGATAATACTGCCTGTGGTAGCTTTCTGTAGATAGGGAATGGCGTACTTGGTACACAGAAAAACACCGGTAACGTTGATGTTTATAACCGCTTCCCACTCTTGTTTGGTTATCTCATGAGTCGGTTTGTTTGCTCCGGCGATGCCGGCGTTATTGACTAAGATATCGATCGAGCCAAACTCGCTGAAGACCTTAGCAAAAACATCCTTCACATTGTCTTCGTCAGCGGTATTAAGATGCCAATATTGCGCCACACCACCGGCGGTAATTATTTCATCTCTTAAGCTTAAACCCGCTTCATCGTTGATGTCTGTGATGGCGACTTTGGCACCTTCTTTAGCGAGTAATAGGGCAGTTGCTCCTCCTATTCCTAATGCAGAACCTGTAATTATTGCGACTTTACCATCGACTCTTTTCATCATAATTCCCTCTATTAATACCAATGGTTAGAATAGAGCGGATAGTGTTCACAGTGATATCCGTTATGGGCACATTGAACTAAGTGTTTTCCACAATAGCTGTGGTTCTTTCGTTGCGTAAAATGACGAACAATATATCTAAATTGTACTCATTAAAGTAAGCAATCATTCAAGCGAGCAAGTATTTAAACTTAGGGAGCGTTTGTAATGCACGACGACAACCAGCAGCAGGCTCTTATATCCGCATTGTATAACCCTTCGATATTTTCCTCTCCAAACAACGACTGGCAGTTAATTGAAACCCATATTTCTTGGGTGATTTTATGCGGTCCATATGCCTACAAAATCAAAAAAGCATTGAATCTTGGTTTCCTCAACAGCACGACTTTAGCTAGCCGTAAGTTTTATTGTGAAGAAGAGTTACGACTGAATAGCAGACTGGCTCCTCAGTATTATTTGCAGGTGGTGTCGATTACCGGAACACCATTAGCCCCACAGTTTGGAGGGCAGGGTGATGCTTTTGAATACGCCGTTAAAATGAAGCGTTTTCCACCTAATGTTCTTTTAAGTAAAATGATTGAAGGTTCGTATTTACAAGCTCAACATATTGATCAACTGATTACTCAGGTGGCCGAATTTCATCTGAGTATTCCAGCGGCAACAGTGACTATGTCACTCGGTGATCCTGCCCGGGTTCATGCGCCTGCGTTAGAAAATTTTGATCAAATCCGTGAGCGTATCAACGACTCGTTTAATGTTGAACGGATTGAGCGGTTACGAGCATGGACAGATAAAGAATATCAACGCCGCTATACAGTATTTGAACAACGCAAACAGCAAGGCTTTGTGCGCGAATGCCATGGCGATATGCACTTGGGCAATATGGTGATGATTGACGACAGTCCGCTCATCTTCGACGGCATTGAATTTAATCCTGATTTGTACTGGATCGATGTGATGAGCGAAGTGGCTTTTTTGTTTATGGATTTAGAAAATCATGGCCGACGAGATTATGCTTACCAATTTCTAAATGGCTATTTAGAATTAACGGGTGATTATTCTGGCTTGCAGGTATTTCGTTACTACCTGACATATCGTGCGATTGTAAGAGCAAAAGTGGCCACTATCCGAATTGAACAGCAACGAGAAAGCCATTCGCAATCAGATTCGCTCAATGAATTTGAACGTTATATGCAATTAGCAGTCACTTATTCCTATTCACATTCCCCTATTTTACTCATCACGCATGGATTATCGGGTAGCGGAAAATCAACGCTCTCTGCGTCACTGGCTGAGCCGTTAGGTGCGATCAGAATACGTTCAGATCGTGAGCGACAACGCTTATTAGGCCGGGGGAAGCAAGAGGGCGAAGCGTCGGATATTGAGGGGGGTACTTACTCACCAACTGCGACTGCAGAAACCTATGCTGTTCTTGAGAGCTTAGCAGCTGAAACCCTTAGTGCGGGTTATTCGGTGATTATCGATGCGACGTTTCTCACCCGCCAGCAAAGAGATCCGTTCAAACAGTTGGCGAATCGTTTTGGAATACCGATGAGGGTTTTGTTTTTTCATGCAGAACCAGGCGTACTTAAACAGCGTATTGACGAGCGCCAGCGTGGCGGGCTTGATATCTCTGAAGCAGATTCGGCGGTGCTCATGCACCAAATAGTGGGTTACACGGGGCTGGATGTGGATGAACAGTGCGACACTATTATGATCGACACGGAATTACCGTGCAGCGGACCAGAAATAGTAGAACTAATCAAAGAATCCCTTAATCGTTCAGGCCCGAGTGAGTGATTCAACTTCTATTTTAATCCGTACCAACTGAGCCAGTGTTCGAACTTCCAATTTTCTCATAACGTGAGAGCGGTGAACTTCAACCGTTCTCTCACTAATACTAAGATCTGAAGCAATGACTTTGTTCATATCTCCCTTAGCGACACGATTAAAAATTTCACACTCACGACCAGACAACGTTTTAATTTTTTCTGATTGTTCTCGTTGGTGACAAACGCTTTTATTCTGACTCTTATTGAGTAAAAGAGCTTCGTTGATTCTATCTAAGAGCTCTTGCTCGCGAAACGGTTTACGAATAAAGTCCAAGGCGCCTTCGCGCATCGCATCCACTGCCATCGGAATATCTCCGTGGCCAGTAATAAAAATAATCGGTAACGATGAGTTCTGTTGATTGAGTTTATCTTGAAGGTCTAATCCACTCATCTTGGGCATGCGAATATCGAGTACCAAGCAACCTTGTTTATTCGAATCGTAATGTTCTAAAAATTCGAATGCTGAACTATAAAGCTCGTAGGTTTGATCTACCGCTTCCAGTAGTAGTGCTAACCCTTGGCGAACACCTTCGTCGTCGTCGACAATAAAAACAGTCTGATTAATATCCATTTCGTATTTCCCTATTTTTCTACCGGAAGCGTAAAAAAGAACGTCGCTCCGGTGGAGTGGTTATTGTAAAACTGAAGCTGCCCACCATGTTCAGCAATGATAGCCTGACTGATGGATAGACCCATTCCCATACCGTGTTCTTTGGTGGACAAAAAAGGAGTGAACAATTTATCTTCTATTTGTTTTGATACACCATCGCCGCTGTCAATAACACAGACTTCAACAGAGTCTTTAAACCGAGCCCTTAGCAATATGGTATTGCCATGCCGACAACCTACTGACGTCATTGTATCCATGCCATTGCGCAATAAGTTTAATACGACTTGTTGAATTTGCACTCTATCAACTAATACCAAGGGCAAGTTAATGTCGACTTCCATTTTAATAGTGATGTCTCGAATGCGTGCTTCTGTTTCTGCGAGTTTAATAATTTCTTCAATTAGTAACTTGCTATCGGTAACCTCCATGACACGGTCGCCTCTTTTGGACATCATCTGCATACGCTCGATAACAGCACCAGCGCGCAGTGCATGCTCGCTTAACTTATCAAAAGTGTCTGGTATCGATGTGTGATTTCCCTTTTCGAATAAGCGTTTTCCAGCTTGAGCATACAAAGATATGGCGGTTAATGGCTGGTTAATTTCATGAGCTATTCCCACCGCCATTTCACCGAGTATATTAAGACGATCTGCATGTGCCAGCTGTTCAATGTGCTGACGGGCTGCATTTTCTGCGGCTTGTTGTTCTGATAGGTCTCGGATTAGTGCAACAAAATTTCGGCCTATGTGGCTGTCTATTTCACTTACTAATATGTGGATCGGAAAAATAAAACCATCTTTCCGCTTAGCGTTTGCTTGGCAGCCATTGCCTACATCTCCAAGTTCACCGGTTTTTAGGGAGTGTGATATAAAATGTTCGTATTTTTTAGAATATGAATCTGGCATTAATATTGTGATATGAGAGCCGATTGTTTCATCAAGTATATAACCAAACATATCTTGTGCCGCGCGATTAAATGCCTGAATAATACCTCCGTCATTAATCGTGATAACGGCTTCCACCGCTGCCTCGACCACCGCGTCAGAAAATGCACGACTTTCTATTAGCCCTCTTTCGAATTGTTTACTGTCAGTAATGTCGGTAATAAAACCTTCAATACGATGGACGTGATCTTGTTCTGAATAAAAAACTTCTCCTCGTTCCCAAACCCAGCGCTTTCTATTATCTTTGGTTAGAATACGGTATTCCATTTCGAAGGCGGTGTTCGCTTTAACGGCTTTCTGAACCGTTATATAAACACAATCATAATCATCGGGATGAATTAATTCACCCCATAATATGTGTTGTTGTTCGAAGTCATTTTTCGAATAGCCCGTTAATAATTTACACCCTTCACTGACAAATTCCATTGGCCAATTTTTCTTATGAAAACCTCTATAAGCCATGCCTGGCAGGTTTTTAAATAGATGGGCCATAATCTTTCTATTATTGCGTATCTGATAAGCCTGACCTCGTGAGATCAAGGTTGCGTATACAGAAAGTGCTGCAATACTACTGAGCAAAATTAACAGCGTTATTATGGCGCTTGAAAATCTCGTATAAGCCTTTAAAACAGATGCTTCTTTTGGTATTACGCTCAGCTGCCAGGTTAAATTATACAGCTCGAACTGGCGCTGTTGAATCCACTTTGGGTCTACTTCATGACGTTTAGTATTGGTCGAGAACAGTGACTGCCCATTAATTGATATTTCTAGATCATGCTCGGCGATTAGATCCAGCGGAAAAAGGCTTTCCAGTAACGGAGCAATCAAAAGCACGCTCCCCATAAAGCCATCAAACTTCAGACCATCGAGACTTGCGCGATAGACAGGAATATAGATTCCAAAACCTTTACCGCCATGAGCTGAATCGAGGGGCTGGGTGAACACGACGGTATTGCGATCACGAGCGGCCTTTACCGCTGCAAAGGCTGGTGGATTAGATCGAAGATCAAAATCTAACGCAGATTCATTCTCCTTGAGTGGTACTACCCAGCGGACGTGCAGCGACGTGTCTACCCAGCCAATTCTTTTATACCCTGGTTGAGCCTCATAAATACTATTGGCAATGGTTTCCCAATCTACGCGTGAAATTCCCGCTGACAGTTCCCATTGGCGGGCGAGTCTTGAGAGTGATACCGTTCTATTATCAATGTCTTTTACTATTAATGCTTCAATACCTCGACCAACAGAGGTGGTTACTTTATCGATATGCACGCGCTCTCGAGCATCGAGAAAGTACCACACAAGTGCGACCACAATCGCAACAGCCAAACCTGCTAATACAGAGTAAAAAAAGGCAGCGCGTCGAGCCTTTACCCACGTTTTTGACTCAAGGTGATTATTCATAACTCATAATTAATAGTCTCTGTTATTAACATCGTTAATCTCATTGTAAGCAATTCTACAGGGGGGCGTTTTAGTCTATATCAATGTTTGTTGCTTTAATTGAAACTAATGTTTGTTACTTGTCTTTAAACGTGATCGGCATTCAATATTTTACTTGTTTAAATAAACGATTATCGACTCTGGTAATTTTTGAGAGATACAACTAAAATTACTCAGTGAGGATAAAAGATACAGGTTTTTTTATATGAGTACGTCCAATCGATTGGCAAAGCTAGAGCTCAAACAACTCAGAGTTTTACGCGCCTTATTACGTGAGCGAAACGTCTCACGGGTGGCCGAGCAGTTGGGCGTAAGCCAGCAAACGGTGAGTGAGCAATTAAAACGACTGCGTGAGATTTTTGATGATCGCTTATTTGTGCGAACGAGTAACGGTATTATTCCTACGCCCGTTGCCGAGCGTTTATCCCCACGCTTAGATAAACTGTTAAATGATGTGGAAGCGCTATTAGAAGGCGAATCTTTCGACCCAGCGGCGGTTGATGGCATTTTGAATATCAGCGCCACTGATTTTGAACAGCGGGCCGTCTTACCTAAGTTATTAAAAGTATTACGCCAACAAGCACCGGGCTTAAAGGTGATTGTGCATAAGTTAGAAATAGACCTTATGGCGCAGCAGTTATTAACCGGGCAAATCGACTTAGTGTTTAGTACGCCCAACTTTGTTCCCAATAATTGCCCAACTCTGCACCTGTATCAAGAGAGCTATGTCTGTGTCTCGGCCAAAGGTTCACACGTGATCAGTGAGTCGAATAAAATGCGTTTAGCGCAACGTATGTCACCGCAAGAACTCTCTTTATTTGATCATATTGTGGTTTCGCCTTCGCGGGCACATCTTCGGGGTATGGCAGACGACTGGTTTGAAGCGAAAGGGCTTAAGCGTAATGTCGTATTATCAGTGCCATCCTTTGCCGCAGCGGCCGAGTGTGTAGCAGAAACCGATACTTTGGCTTTTTTGCCATCGCGACTATTACCTGATCCACGACTGCAGCAAGTACACTTAACAGATTACCCTCCGGGCTTTGACGTGATCGCCGCTTGGCATTCTCGCTCGGGCCAAGATCCGTTGCATATGTGGATAAGAAGAATTTTGAGTGAACTGAACAGCGAGTGGAAAATTTCTTAATCTACAGCTAAATTTTATGGATACGCATTAAGAATTCAGGGGCTATGACCAATATATTCAAGCGTTACTTTAGTTCAGTCGAGAATTCTATTTCAAGGCGGTTACTCAGAGTCGTCTTATCCATCTATTTTATGCTAACGCTGGTGGTGACTTCAGCTCACATCGTGAGCGAGTATTACAGCGCTAAAGATGATGTTCAGTCTATGCTCGTCGCGTCATCGAAGACCTTCAACGATATTCTAGCCGCGGATATGTGGAATTATAACTACATACAATTGGGCATTACCGCTAAAAGTATGATGCGGTTACCCTTTATTACCGGCATTGAAGTGACTGTAGCGGAAGAAACTGATCCCATGTTTTCTAATTACAAAAAAAAGGATGGGAAAACCGTTAACGATGGCTTATTTTGGTATGAGTTTGAACTCAATTATTTAGATTTTGAAACACTGAATCAGATCGGTAAAGTAAGAATTTACTCTGATACTTCTGTCGTTTTGCATCAAATCGAATCAGGGGTTTATACCTTGATTATCAATGCCATCATTAAAACAATTGCGCTTGTTGTATTAATCACCGTTATCTTCAACCGCCTGCTAACGCGGCCGTTAGAAAAGCTTGCCCAGCATGCTGAATCCCTTGATCTCGACAACCCCGAATACAAACCGATTACCGTCGCTGATAACCCTAAAGATGAATTAGGGCAACTCCAGATAGCGATGAATCGTATGTTGAAAAAAACCATCGATACGATTAATAAACTCGACAGTCTTAATAAAAATCTTGAAAAAAGAGTCATGGATCGAACACATAAACTCATAGAAACGGTTGGCCAGCTCGATAAAGAGCATATTGCCCTCAAAGCTGAGGTCGAATCTAGGAAAGAAAGTGAGCTGGCATTGTCTAAATCACTAACGCAACTGAAGCAAGCTCAGGTGAAATTAGTATCCTCTGAAAAAATGGCTTCTTTAGGTATGCTGGCCGCAGGTATTGCACACGAGATTAACAATCCGATTAGTTTTGTACTCAATAATGTTAATGTTCTCAGTGACTATAATAAAGCCTTCCATACTCTCATCAAAGATTATAAATCCTATTCTGAGTCCGTATTATTAGTGGATGATAAAGCCTCAGATATACTGGGTAGAATTCAAAAATATGAAAAAGAGGAAGATATTGAATTTATTATTGCGGATTCTTTAAGCTTGTTGAAATCGACAGAAGACGGAATTATTAGAGTGGTTGATATCGTTAAAAACATGAAAACCTTTAGTCATCCCGATGCAGAAAGCGTGTACAGTGTAGATGTTCATGAGGTGCTCGATTCGACCTTCTTGTTACTGAAAAGTGAAATTAGAAGCAATGTTCGCATCGTTAAAGAGTTCAGTGCGGAAGCATCTTCGATTCAATGTAATCGCAATCAACTCGGTCAGGTATTCCTCAATATTATTATGAATTCGGTGCAAGCGCTTGTAGACAGCGCAGATGGAGTTATCCACATACGCACAGAAAATAATGAGCAGGGGATATTGACACACATTATTGATAATGGCTGTGGTATCCCAGCAGATAAAATCAAACTGATTTTTGACCCTTTTTACACAAGCAAAGAAGTTGGAAGTGGAACCGGTATGGGGCTTGCTATTTCTCACGGGATAATAGAAAAACACAAGGGTAAAATAAGCGTATCCAGTGTGTTAGGCAAAAGGACTAAATTCACCATACAATTTCCAATAGAATAGATGTTTATCCGACCTAAGTTGTGGGTAATTTATCTGATTTAAGCTCTTTAACTAAATCAGGTAATAATAAGGCATTCTTTTCGAATCCTTTTATTAAATCATAACAAACGGTAATGTTATTTTTATTGCCATCCCACCAAGCATCAGGCGTTCTGCAAAAGGGTTCCATATATAGAGTGATGTCATTTTTAAGATTCAATAAGTTATTCGTTCGCTCAATCAGTTGAGTCAACTCATTGGATGACTTTAGCGTCTTATAAATCCGTTTTTGTTCCTTAGTATCCGCTTTAATCCAAACAATATTCACGCGCCCAGGAAATAGATCCTTACTGTTTTTTGCTTTCACCAAGTGCCAAGCTTCATTAAATTCAAAGTCCGTCACTTTAGTGGCTAACCAAGCCAGTGCTTTACGAGTTTGTTCAAACTCAATATCGCAATCCCACGCTCTTTCGACTGGTAATATTTTTTCTTTTCTTAGTGCTTCTAATTTATCAGGGTTAGAGCCATAAACAAGGCAGGTTACTTCGTAAAACCGTTGAATGGCTAACGGATGAGAATCCCAGTAAATAGGTTGGCTATTCTTTTCCTCTTTTTTCCACTCCAACATCCACTCTCCAGATATCGCCAGCAGCTTGTTCAATAAGTCAGTATTAATGTCTTGTTTATTAAAGTCGTCAGCCATCATTAATAGCATTAATGCGACTTGATCAGCAGCCTGCTCTTGCCCACCTAAAACAGGAATATCATTCAATTCAATGACGGCATGGGCTAATTCATGCAGTAATGTAAATTCCAAATTACTCTGTACGTAAAAATCTTGATGAAAGGCTTTCGCAGGGTCAAACGTAATATTGCCCGAGGACCCTTCATCAATACTTTCGGTCTTATTCTGCGCCGCACTTGAAAAACTTGAGCCCAGAGCAAGTAATACAACAACCATTGTGACACGACTGATGTTAAACGAGAATATATGCATACAAGCTTACCTTTTATTACCCGCTGTGATTATAGATGATAAGTTAAGCAACAATGATGCCTTTCATCAAGGTAGCGATAGTTACTAACGATAGTTACTAACGATACCCATAAATCAATAAGGCTAAATCTGATGTTTTTCTAAAGTAGATCGTTATTTTGATGCGCGTTGAGTTGTTTCATTATTTATTTCATTCAAAAATCAGCCAGCAAGATACCCCATGCTATGTTATTTATAGGATTTTTTGCTATTATCGATGTTAATAATAAATCAGTCTATTTGGATGTGCTCCAGATAGTCAGTATATAAAATTGTGCTAATCAAGCTCAGTTATTTTTAGAGAAGTCGAATATGGATGTTGGCAAGTCGTTGTTAAAAGTACTTTTACTATCTTTTACTGTGTTCCTTACTGCATGTGGTGGTGCTGGAGGATCAAAAGATAATTCTTCTGAAGTAGTTTCTGAGGTGGAGTCAGGTGTTGGCTTAGCGGATGGTAACCAAGAAGTAATTGAAAACAGTCCGATCGTCACGGTAATTGATCCGATAGAAGAGTCTATATATACAGTTTCTGGACTGTACGCAGTTTATTACTCAGAAGACGATCACAATACTGATATTGCAGGTGCTGGAACAGACGGTAGCGATCCAGAAATAATACGCACAAAGATTGCAGAAGAGCCGGTTGATACATTTCGTTTGAATTACTCTTGGGACGATTTTAATAACATTGATTCGACAAACCTTAATATCGTGTGGTCTGGTGAAATTAATGTAGAAAGTCCCACAGCCATCACTTATCTCACCATCGATAGCGGCTGGTCTTCCGTAAACGTTAATGTTGATGGTCAGCGTTATTTCTCTCAATCAAACTGTTCGCCTTGTATTGTCACACTGAAGCTTGATCAAGGAGATCATAGTTTCGAAATTGATATTCACAACCACTGGCATACCACCGAAGCATCAGCCTTATTCGCCGATCAAACGCCTAAAAAAGCGGAATTAATAACGACGCGAATGAGTACTCCAGCGGCAAGCCCTCTCGTATTTATTGATATTTACGAAAGCAAAACCTTAAACTCCAGTGTTGTAATAGATGTTCCAGAAGGTGAGGAGAAAATTACGATTTTTGCTCACTCATACAGCGGTGTTCGTTGGCAGCTTGAGGGAGCAACCGATAGAGTGGATGGATTTTATTATTCTTCTTATAAGATTAATTCAGAAGCCTTTGGCGCCGATAAGTCAGCCTACCTTGGTTACAGTGCTTCGAGCTCTAGCATCACCGATTCAGTCATACGTAAAATATTCAGTAAACCTATTCGGTATAAAATCTCCACTTATGGGGCGGATACTATTCAGCTGGTTTTAGATCAAACAACCAGCGTAGATCAGTATGAGGATGAAATTACCCTCTTCGATAATCTGCAGGGTATTGCGGTAACCACGCGTAGTGCAGAAAGTTCTCTTGATAGCCAGGAGATTGCGACCAAGTTTTCGGTTACTTCTCCCGTATTGTTAAAAAATATCAGTTGGAGTGCATGGTCTGAACAGCGTACAGAAGACTCCGATTTCTTTGGTTCAATCAGAAGCAAAACTTATACAGTTTCTGTTTATTCTGGCGATACTATTCCTTCGTCACTTGAAACCTTTGAAGTAGTTAGGGCTCAAGCTAGGTTTTTCTATTCTACAGAGCGCGGCGACGTATATTCAATGGAAGCAGAATTCGAGGCTAATCACGTTCTTCAGCCGGGAACCTATTGGATTTCAATGCAACATCACGACTCTTCTGGTCCTCGGTATTCCGTTGTTCTTAAAACAGAAGGTTCGCTTCAGGGTGGGGTATTCCGAAATGACGACACGGCTGACTGGGTGCACATCGATGGCACTCTCAATTCGCCGGGTGTTAGCATGAGTTTGTCAGGATTAAAATAAGCGATAATATTTGAATATATCGAAGCCTACATTGAAACCTCTACCCGAGAATACTCAGTGATAGAGATTCGTAATAAATAGAAATTAATAAATTAATAAATAAGGTACCAATATGAGAATTTTACTACTAATTACAATGTTGATTGCCGCAGGTTGTGCGCCTAAAAATCTGGTTCGAATGGGGGATGAAATCAATCCTGCGTTGGAAGGCGCAATTGTATTTAAAATGTACGGTGAAAGTGGGTATGGTCGTTATGAGCCTGACGACATGGTACAAGTCTTTCTGCGAAAAGAAGATTCTCAACAGTTTAAATTTACTACGTCCAGTAATGAAGATTATTCAGTCACTCGACTACCACCAGGTACCTGGTATTTTAGTGCTGCAGTGGCCAATCATATTGCGATGCCAAGAGGACCGTTCCAAAGTAATAAGTACAGCGAGAGTGATCCTTTACCGTTAACGAAATTCACTGTGAAGGCAGGAGAGGTGATTTACGTCGGTGATATTCTCTTATCTAAGATTCGACGCAACCAATCGATTAATGGCCGCACCGGAAGCTTAAGTTATCGTATCGTAGATAACGAGAAGGCTGCTCAGGCTGATGCTGATAAGTACTTGTTCAGTAAGATTGATGGCTATCAACCATTGAAGAAGGCGCTGCTTGAGGTGACTAAATAAGCGATCGTCTGTTATAGATTTAACTTAAGACCGCATTCGTGGTCTTTTGGACGCGGGTTTAATTGGAATTGTCCTAAATGAAAGACTTTATGTTGACCTGGCTTTAATGTTAATAAACCTAAAGAGCTCCCTGTGACTGAATCGATCTTCTGGCGTAATGCCGATATGCCTTATGTTGAATTACGCCGAGTCGAAGACGGTCGTAACGTTAGCTACGCCCCGCATTCACACAAGCAATGGTCGATTGGCGCGATTAC
>JBNMPQ010000054.1:0-12660 GCA_051276935.1 Oleispira sp.
CTGCATAGATTATTACATTACCGAGTATTCTGGCGTATCCACCAGCTGCACCATAGCGCGACGACTCTAACGCCTATTTCTTATTTACGCGTACATCCGCTAGAAAAGTTGCTATATCAAATACGCTCAGCTTCTATTTATGGTAGCTGTACAGGTATTTTCTTCTTTTTAGTCGGTGAGCACCCTCAAGCCTGGCTGGTCTTTGGCATTGCTGGCGCTAGTTTATTGTTCAATCTATTAGGCGCTAACTTTCGACATAGTATGATTCCAATCAGTTATGGCCCTTTAGAAAAAGTATTCATCAGTCCACTACAGCATCAGCTTCATCATAGTGATCGTTGTGGGCGAAAAAACTACGGCTCGATTTTTTCTTTTTGGGATTTACTATTTAACTCTTGGGCAACAACCGATAAGCCTGAGCCGTTACCTAAAAAAGAAAAATCGCTCATTGATCAACTTTTATTAAAAAAAATGGACTGAGTTATTTATGCAACGTCGACACTTTTTATACTCATCTTCACTAACATGCTTACTGCCTCTTACCATGGGTTTAACGGCCTGCACTAATACTGGTAAGAAACCAGACCCTAGCAAAGAAATTATTATTGGTGGTTATAACGAAACTGATGAACAAGGTCATCGCATTGATCGCCATGGAGTGATCGTTGTTCAGCCGACTGAAAAAGGGCAGTTCGATATCATCAGCGATTTCTCTGTACCTAATGAAGTGCATTTAGCGACAATATTTCCAGATCAAAAAAGCATACTTGTCTGCTCCCGTAAGCCTGGCGCTAGTTTGTTAAAGTACTCTCTATCTGGAACTCTAATTGCAAAATTAAAACCCTTAAATAATCAGCATTTTGAAGGCCACGGAATATTCTCAATTGATGAAAAATTTATTTATGCCACTGCCTCAGATTTTGAATTACAGAAAGGCCTCTTACTTAAATTAAACAGCCAAGATCTATCATTAATAAAAGAATATAACAGTGGAGGCATTGGCCCTCATGAGCTGGTTTGGCAATCCGATAAGCTTATCGCAATCGCCAATACTGGGGTATTAACTCATCCGACTAGTGGCCGAAAAGCTTTAAATTTATCAAGCATGCAGTCTAATATAGTTTTATTTGATAGCCTGCAGGAAGAAATCTCTCATCAATGGCAAGTCCCTAAACAGGCATTAAGTGCTCGCCACCTAGACCGTATGGATAATGGTGAATTAGTGATTGGTTGCCAATATCAGAAAAAAGATCAACGACCTGCTTGTATCGCATTTGCCAATATAGAAAAAGGTTTGGTTTTTGCAGAAGCTAATAATGAAAACTTTTACTGGGAAATGAAAAGCTATACCGCCAGCATTAAAGGCATCCCTAATAGCCCTTACGCCATGATCACAAATCCTCAAGGGCACTTATTAACAAAGTGGAGAATCGCTGTTGATAAATCGCTAAGCAGTGAGCTAATTGATCAGCAAGAGATTGAATTTAATAAAGGATTAAAAATAAGTAGTGATGGCAAGCAAGCTTGGTTATCAGTAGGTGCGGGAGAGTTACAGCAAATAAATCTCATTAATGCAACTGCTGGTAATATTACCAGCAGTCGCATTAAAGAAAATATCTGGTGGGGAAACCATTTAGGTAATTAGTCGTTATCCCCTTCGGCTTCACTTGGAGTCGTAAATCCTAGTGTCAAAACAAACTGACCTTTTAGATCATCAGTGAAGGCTCTGATGTCGTTATCAAGGCCGCACATTTTCGCTAAATCCGTTGTTGCGCTTTCGCTAATAGAATTAATACAAACAGCAACATCACCTGTAACAGCAGCTTCCATAATGTCACGGAAACTTGTACTGATATTCGTAGTACTACTGGTAGCAATCGCTGTATTCAATTCAGAAATCATTTCTTCCGCAAGAGCCGATTGGCCTGCGGCAACAAGGTAATCTCCTAAACCACCGTTACCATTCGTGCCATCCATAATGGCTAAAGCACCTTTTAGGTTGTTATGAATCGCTTCTTTAGCCGCACTCGCGTGAACAAACTCTAAATCATCTGGCTTAAAAGTATCCATACTGGTCTGTGGTAGCTGCTTAAGCAATTTATCGTCTTTAGTTTTTTTATCAATATAAAATAAACTATCAGAAACCAAGTTGGCCGCCAACTGCAAACTGCCAGCATCAGCCACTATGTCATAATTAACATAAGTTTGAGTTAAACTTGCGGCACGAGTGACTAGATCATCACTAACCATAACCGCGTAACCACAACGATCTGCCCTCTTTTCAGCAGGATCTTTAGCATTCCAATCAGTTAATGCTGGGGTTGTATTACTTGTTGCACAGCTGATGCCTGTATCGCTATTAAAAACCAAATATTCAAAAGCGTCTAAGCCGCGACGGGCTGGCGTTACACCAGTGGAAATATCGTATCCTGACGCTAAAGCAAAAACGACTTCTTCATCGACTTTACAGCTGTCGTTTAACGGCCAGCTATAGAATTCATCTCGCTCTGTTAATAGTGGACCAAACTGCATCACTTCAAGCTGCTGCCAAGCATCCATAGTGACCTGCCAAGCTTGCTGAGCACCCTCTAAGTCTGACGCTGAAGTGGGTGTGGACAGGCTGCTGCAATACTGAGTCGTAGTAGTTTTTAAGGCTTGCACCTTAGTTGAAAAGTCCGCAATTAACGGTTCAACCGAATGTTCAACAATATCGTTGAGCATCTCTGCGCAATTAAAAGTGGCAGAATCTAAAGCGGTGCAGCTATCAGTAGTTCCCACTGTTGACGACGAAGAAGAAGATGAAGAAGCACCACAACCGACTAATGCCAGCACAGATAACCCTGTGACGGTGGCAAGCATTATATTTTTCATGAACAAACTCCAAAAAGACAGAATGTAGTATAACAAAAATAAAAAAGGCTACTCGAAAGTAACCTCTTTTTTTTCAATGTTTACACAACTTTATAATTGCTAGCGGATTTGCCAGCAATTACCAGTTAGCAACGTTGTCAGCGTCAAATTCATAAGCCGTCTGCATAACAGCACGAGCGTCTGCCAATTTTGCAACATAAACGTCTACTGCAGCTTGATCAGCGCCTAATAAAACAGGTGCTTCACCAAATGCTGCATGTACAATTTCAAGATCAGCCATCGAGATAACAGGAACTTGACTGAACTGTAAACCAAGAGCGAAACCTTTCATTTCTGACCAGTGCTTTGCAAGATTGCTGCTATTAAATTCAGCAGTACCATAATTTGCGTAATCAGCAGTAACGTCATTAATGTAATGAACGACTGTCGCCGCAACGGCTTTTTCCCAGTTTTCTAATGCAACTTTAGAAATCGCAACCAATTCAACTTGGTAACCTTCGCCCAATACAGGATCAGTACCATAGTTAGCTTGAATCAAAGAACGACCCGCGATGAAAGCATCCATAGCGCCTTTACTGAAGTCTGTCGCAGCAGCATTATCAGCAGAACCCTTATCACGCTTAGCCGCATTAGCCGAGTGGCCAAAGCTGTATTCAGAATAAAGATCGATAGTACCGTCTAGGTTCGTATCGTTATCCTGCTGAGCTTTATTTTCCGCATCGGTATATAAATTGTAATCGTGAGCAGCACCGAAGTAACCAAAACCTTCATCCCACTGATGCTCTAAAGAAGTATAAGGTTTGCCTTCTTTGTCTCCTGTAGAGTTCTGTTTAACAAGACCCTTATCAAGTTTAAGATAATCTTCTGCCGCCTGAGAATATGTTACCGCACCTAATAGAAATTTTTGTACTAGCTGCTGAAGATCTAAACCTTCTTCCGTCACATAGTTAGTATCAGCATCTCCATCGCCCGCACGTTCTGCTAGCAGATCGAACCATTCTTGAATCAATAGCTCAGGAGCGGCGTTAACACCTTCACCTTTAACAGCATCATCACCGGTTGTGATCACATCCCAACCGATAAATTCACCTGCAGATAACAAGTTGTCTTTACCTGCTATTTTACCTTGTAAGTTTTTATCGTCAGAAACATCAGAATAATCAACCTGCTTAAGCGTCGCATTTTCAGTTTTTATGGATACATTAACAAGTGTTGCTTCTTGTCCCGCAGTATAAACATTGGTACTGATCAAGTTACCGATAGTATCTTTAGTGCCTTTTGCATAGACATCATTCAACATACCTAACGCAGTCGCTTTATCTGCTGCTGATTGAAATTCGTCTGATGCGATAAGATTTTTTATTTCATTGATTAAAATATGACGAGTTGCCTGCCCAGAGTGAGATACTGAACTATCACCTGAAATTAACTTACTTGGAAAATCATACACATTTAGCGCAGTATTATCACCCTTATCACTATCACTATCACTACTACTACTACTACCACTACCACACGCTGCTAATAAAATAGCGGCTGATAATATAGAAAGACCTTTAACCAGTTTCATAAAACACCCTTTTAGAAAGATTAATCGCTGTCATTTAACAACACGATTAGACAAATTTTTCAAAATTTTATCAGTATCCAGCCCAAATGCAATCGAGAATGTAAATTATTATCATTTTGTTTCATAAAAAACACTTACTTGCACGAATGACAGGCACAAAAAAACCAGCACTGATATTCATCAGGACTGGTTTCTTGTGTATATTTTATCCATCTATTTTAAGCCACCTATTTTAGGGTCACTTTAAAAAGAATCGCTAAAACTTACTCAGCAGGAGCAGCTTCGTCTAATAAAGCCTTCAATTCGCCTTTACCGTGCATCTCAGTGATAATGTCACAACCGCCGACTAGCTCGCCTTTAACCCAAAGCTGTGGGAACGTTGGCCAATTAGCGTACTTAGGCAAGTTCGCACGAATGTCAGGATTAGATAAAATATCCACATAGGCGAATTTCTGACCACATTCCATAATATTCTGTACGGTTTGAGCAGAAAAGCCACACTGTGGGGCATTTGGAGAGCCTTTCATGTACAACAAAATATCGTTGCTTTCGACTTGCTCTTTGATCGAGTCCATAATATCCATAATGCTACCTCACTCTATATGCTAAAAATTAGTTAAGCTTTCAATTGCTTATATTAAATGTCTTTATTGATGAGGATTCTACTGAATTCCCGACTGTTTTACTAGGTTAAGCCGTTATGACTTAAGCTATTGATCTTTATTGTTGATGAAGGCTTTGCTCACCACTGTCGCTAAAGGTGCACCGTACCCACCGCCACCAGGCGTATGAATGCAAAAAACATCGCCCTTATTCATCTGTATATCGGTGCACCCCTTAAGAAATTCAAGCTTAAACGGTTTCTTTTCTAGAATGGCTATTGCCTGCCGATCGTGTACAAAGCGCTGAATAAAATTCATACCTACCTTGCCAAATCCTCCTCCTGCCATACCAAACGTTGGAACCTTTCGATGACCAGAAATGATGGTCGCGCTCATCGGTTTTAAAAAGCGTATATGCCGTTCAATACCATCACCGCCTTTATACTCACCAGAGCCCCCAGAACAAGGGCGGATAGCAAAGTGTTCTAACATCACAGGGAATCGCTGTTCTAATATTTCAATATCAGTCAGACGTGAATTGGTCATGTGACTGTGCACACCAGAAGCACCTTTATGGGTATTCGTCGCCCCCGCGCCCCCACAAAGGGTTTCGTAATACTGAAATTCATCATCGCCAAAGGTGAAATTATTATTGGTACCTTGGCTTGCTGCCATAATGCCCAATGCCCCTAACAAAGCATCGACAATATATTGGGCGGTTTCTACATTGCCTGAAACCACCGCCGCAGGATATTGCGGTGCGAGCATCGAACCTTCTGGAACAATAATATCCAATGCGCGAAAGAAACCCGCATTAAGCGGCATGGGCTTAGCAACAAGACAGCGAAAAACATATAAAACAGCCGCTTTAGTCACTGAAGTGGGTGCATTAAAATTGCCGACATGTTGATCTGACGTACCGGTGAAATCGACCTTGGCGCGACCGTTCATTTGATCAACAATAATATCGACTTTTATCAAGCTACCATCGTCCATCCGGTATTCAAACGCGCCCGAATCCAAATTTTTCAAACAATATTTTAACGTATTTTCGGCGTTATCTTGTACATGACCCATATACGCATGCAGGGTGTCTAAACCGTATTGTCGACTCAGTCGCACTAACTCTTGTGCACCCTTTTCACAGGCAGCAAGCTGGGCTTTTAGATCAGCAATATTTTGCTCAATATTTCGCGCAGGAAATTCATGATCAGACAATGCCAGCGTAATCATCTCTGTTTGGAACTCACCTTCTTTCACCAAACATAAATTATCTAACAAGATACCTTCTTCATTTATATGCCGGCTACGCGCAGGCATAGAGCCTGGAGTGATGCCACCGACATCGGCGTGATGGCCTCGGGCAGCCACATAGAAATCTGCTTTTCTATATTTGCCCTTAAGACCATTAATTTCTTCGCTGATAAAGACGGGTTTAACGATGGTGATATCCGGTAAATGAGTACCGCCGTTATAGGGCGTATTTAAGACAAAGGCATCACCCGATTTCATCTTCGGATTATTGTTTATCACGACCTTGATGCTTTCACTCATTGACCCTAAATGAACCGGTATATGAGGTGCGTTGGCCACCAGCTCACCTTTTTTATCAAATAAAGCACATGAGAAATCTAAACGCTCTTTAATGTTAACGCTGGCAGCGGTTTTCTCTAAAACAAAGCCCATTTGCTCAGCAACAAACATAAATAGATTATTGAACACTTCTAATTGAATGGCATCAGGACATGAGAGCTTTAATTCCGTTTTGGAATGGGAATCCCTATCTGTATTTTCATCAACAGCAGTGACTGCTTGATACGTTAAAACCAGAGCACCACTTTCGATGACTATTCCTACCCAGCTAGGCTCAATCACAATCGTCGAATTATTTTCAGCAATTAATGCAGGACCCCTTATTTCGACATTTTTAGGCAGTTGTTCGCGGCGATAAACAGGAACTTTAAATGTTTTGTGGTCACTTTTCATCTTGCCATTGGCGCAACTTTTTACATGACAGGTCATATCACTGTGAGCAATCACTTTTAACTCGCCAGTATAAGAGTCTCGTTTATATTCTTGCGTCTCATCACTGTCTTTTGCATCGCGTCCACCCGCCACTCTTTCTAACTGTAACGCTTCCAATATAACTGTGCGCTCAGGATTAGAAAAACCAAAAGTCTGATGATGTAATTGATGAAACTTTTCAGTAACTTTAGTCAAATCTAAGTTATTAGGCAGTGTTAATAAAAGGGGCGTATCTGTACCTTTATATTTAATATGTATGCGCCAGAAATCCTGAATATTATGATGAGTATGAGAACATGTCGTCTTATTATTTAAGGCTTTAGAGATTGAGACACTGGCTTGCTGCTGCAAACGTATTTGGCGTAATTCTATTTCATCCAATACCTCACAAGATCTTAACGCTTGCGTTGACTTAACGCTTGATGGATCAGCGTTAGAGGGATAAGTATTAAAAATTTCTAACTGTAACGACTCTTCCCCGAGCCAACGCTCCTTCGCGAGGCCAATACCATAAGCGGATAAAACCCCCGCAAAAGGATGTAGATAGACTTGCTTCATTCCCAGCGATTCAGCTACTAAACATGCATGCTGAGCACCTGCTCCACCGAAAGCATTTAATATATAGCTGCCAACATCATAGCCGCGCTGTAGTGAAATTTTCTTCACCGCATTAGCCATGTTTTCAATGGCGATGGTCAAAAACCCTTGGGCTATTTCTTCCGCCGTATAACGCGCGACTGATTCTGTATTAATATCTTTAGCTAACTGGTCAAACTGCTGTTTAACACCGAAATAATCCAAACCTTGATTACGCTTAGGGCCAAAGCATTCAGGAAAATATTCAGCCTTCACTTTACCCAAAAGCACATTACAGTCGGTAATCGTTAGCGGACCCCCATTGCGATAACACGCAGGACCGGGAAAAGCGCCCGCGCTTTCAGGGCCTACTTGAAAACGGCCATCTGCGAATGTCACAATCGAACCACCACCCGCTGCAACAGTATGAATATTCATCATCGGTGCGCGTAAACGGACCCCTGCTATCTGAGTTTCAAACTCGCGCTCGTATTCACGAACGTCATGTTCAGTTTCTTTTTTAGCAGACTCCAATTGATCAGACCTAAGGTGGCTCGCATTAAAATGCGCAACATCGGTAGACGTTCCGCCCATATCAAACCCAATGATGCGTTCAAAGCCATCATTACTCGCCGTTTCAACCATGCCGACCACACCACCAGCAGGTCCTGATAAAATGGCATCTTTGCCACGAAATTTATGCGCATCAACTAACCCCCCGTTAGATTGCATAAAATATAAAGGTATTTTTGAATCATTTTTTACGGAAGTGTTATCAGATAGTTGATTATAAAAAACGTCTCGATTTGATAGCTCGCTATCGACCTTCTCAACATACCGTCTTAAAATGGGTGAGAGATAGGCATCCACCACCGTTGTATCACCCCGAGGAACCAATTTGACTAGCGGACTGACTTCATGGCTCAGGGAGACTTGTTTAAAACCTAACTCTTGTGCCAATCTTCCCACTGCTTTTTCATGTTTGGGAAAACGATAGCCATGAGCAAAAGCAATGGCGATGGATTCGATGCCTTGTTTACGCCATTCTATTAAACGCACCGCTAGACCTTCTTCATCCAACGGACGATCAATCGTTCCATCAGCCAGTAAGCGTTCACTCGCCTCCTCAACCCCGACGTAGAGCTGTTCCGGTAAAATAATATCTAAAGCAAAAATATCAGGCCTTGTTTGATAACCGATTTTTAATACATCACCCAAGCCATGACTGGTCACTAATAGCGTCGGCTCGCCTTTACGCTCTAACAGCGCATTGGTTGCAACGGTGGTGCCCATTTTCACTTCATCAATCATCTCGATCGGTAAAGCTTGATCATCACTCAAACCGAGCAATTCTCGAATTCCTTGAATAGCCGCGTCTTTATAATGAGCAGGATTTTCCGATAATAATTTATGAGTAACCAAAGTGCCATCAGGCTTTTTCGCAACGATATCGGTGAAGGTACCGCCACGATCCATCCAAAACTGCCAAGCTGCCATTATTTGTGCCTCATACGCGGTAAATGTTCTAAAAATGCCATTATAACAAAATTAACAACCGTTTTAGCGTCACTAATTGAGATAGGAGGCGCTGGACGTATTTACAGATGCCACATACTTTCGTATTATCCGTGCTTGATTTTAAGGCGACCCATGTCGCCTTTTTGCGTTTTAGCAATCAATGAAATATCAATTTAAAGAATTCGGAGTAATACCATGCAGCCAATCATGAACACATATGGTCGGCTTCCAGTTACTTTTGTCAAAGGTGAAGGCTCTTGGGTCTTTGACACTGACGGCAAAAAATATTTGGATGCATTAAGCGGAATTGCAGTGTCTGGCTTAGGCCATGCACACCCAGCAGTGACACAAGCCATCCGCGAACAAGCGGACAATCTTGTGCACACTTCTAACTTGTACGGCATTGGCCGACAGCAAGAGCTGGCAGAACGCTTAACGCGCATTTCAGGTATGGATAACGTGTTCTTCTCTAATTCTGGCGCTGAGGCAAACGAAGCGGCCATTAAAATTGCGCGTAAATACGGTCACGATCAAGGTATTTCAGAACCTCAAATCATTGTTATGACCAAAGCGTTTCACGGTCGCACAATGGCAACCCTAACCGCAACAGGAAATGCAGCGGCTCATGCCGGTTTTGCACCTCTTGTTTCTGGTTTTATCCGTGTGCCTTATCAGAATTTAGAGGCCGCCAAAGCCATGGTTGCCGCGAATGCAAATATTGTCGCGATACTGCTTGAGCCCATTCAAGGCGAAGGTGGCTTAGCGACAGCAAGCACAGATTACCTTCAAGGCTTACGCGCCTTGTGTGATGAGCATGATTTATTAATGATGTTGGACGAAGTGCAAAGCGGCAATGGTCGTACCGGTACTTATTTTAACTTCCAGCAGCACGACATTACACCCGACGTATTAACCACGGCCAAAGGCTTAGGTAACGGCGTACCGATTGGTGCCTGTATTGCTAAAGGTAAAGCCGCGCATGTATTACAACCGGGTAATCACGGCTCTACGTATGGTGGTAACCCTCTGGCCTGCTCCGCGGCGATTGCAGTGATCGACAGCATTGAATCAGAAAACATTTATGACAATGTGAAAGCTCGTAGCGAACAAATGCGCAGTGCCTTCACCCGCCGTTTAGTTGAAAAAGGCTTAGCGATTGAGTTGCGTGGCACCGGTTTAATGCTAGGTGTAGTGGTCAATCAAGACTGCCCACATTTAGTAAAAGAGGCGTTAGATCTTGGTCTATTAATTAACGTCACATCGGGCAATGTAATTCGTTTATTGCCGCCAATGAACATCAGTCAGCAAGACGCTGATCAGGTGGTGAATGTAATTTGCCAACTGGTAGAGAATTTAAAGTAAGGAATTGCCAACATGGCTAGACACTTTTTAACATTATTGGATTTAGAACCTGCTGAGCTTGATTGGGTTATTAACCGCGCCATCGAATTAAAAAAGATGCAGCATTCGGGTGAAATTTACGAGCCATTGAAAAACCAAGTACTGGGAATGATTTTTGAAAAGTCTTCAACTCGTACTCGTATTTCTTTTGAAGCGGGGATGACTCAGTTTGGTGGTAGCGCGATCTTTTTATCCTCGCGTGATACTCAATTAGGTCGTGGCGAACCAATTGAAGACAGCGCGCGTGTTATGTCACGTATGGTCGATGCGATTATGATCCGTACATTCGATCATGACATAGTTGAAAAATTTGCAGCTTATTCTAAAGTGCCTGTCATCAATGCATTAACAGATGACTTCCACCCATGTCAGTTATTAGCCGACATGCAAACGTATAAAGAACATCGCGGCAGTATTAAAGGCAAAACAGTTACTTGGGTTGGGGATGGCAATAATATGTGTCACTCTTACATTAACGCAGCACGCCAGTTCGATTTTAAATTGAACATAGCCTGCCCTGAAGGTTTTGATCCACATCAGCAGTTATTAGACGATAACGCGGATCGTGTCCAAATCATTCGTGATCCTAAAAAAGCGGTCATTAATTCTGACTTGATCGTAACCGACGTATGGGCATCGATGGGTCAAGAAGAAGAACAGCAAGCGCGCATGGTTAAGTTTGCCGATTATCAGGTGAATAAAGAACTGATGGACTTGGCCAATTCCGATGCTTTATTCATGCACTGCTTACCAGCTCACCGTGGTGAAGAAGTCAGCGCTGAAGTGATGGATGATTTAGAATCTGTTGTATGGGATGAAGCAGAAAATCGCTTACATGCTCAGAAGGCTTTACTTGAATTTTTGATGTGCCAGGAAGGTTAGAAACCTAGCGGCTCAAAAAGATAAGTAAAAATAGAAGCATAAAGATTTACGTCTTTGTGCTTTTTTTTGTGCTTGGTATTTACTCTTCAGTTAATACAGATAATGGGTAAAGTGTCTCTCGTGATAAATACTCAAAGTCTCCCTCGTCAAAGTGAATAACCTTAGCATCGTCACGAATACCCAAAGAATTCTTGCCAATAGCCATCATAGTAAAAGAATGAAGTTCATTCCCTGCATTCAAGTTAACTTTCTCTTCATGACAAGACCACTCTCCCCTAGTAGTGGCTATTTCACTCTCATTCTTCTCACCAGGGGTCCATACTTCATATTCTAAATTGAAGGTATTATTTTTTAGTAACTCTAATCTTGTTGAATACTCGCTACCGCCATAACTAGCATAAACACCATTTTCAACAAGGCAATTACTGCAAGCAGTCATGGCTATCAATGAAACAAGAACACAAATAATTTTAATCATAATAATCTCAGACTAGTATTTCTTAATATATAATTTCGGAAGATTTAATGAGTGCTTATCACCCAGTCCATTACCAGCACCAATTTGAAAGTGCCAATGATCTTTCCTAGAGCCCGTAAAATCCTCATAAGCGCCATGAGTAAATCCTGCCTTTTTAGCGGCTAACAGTGCTGCAGAATGGGTTAGGTTATTGTATTTCGTACCTGCCACATCAACCGCTAGCCCCTTTCCATGAAAACTACCTTTACTGTGTCTGCTTTCAGAGCCGCCAGTAATAATAACGGTTTTAAGTCCACATTCATCGGCAAACGTTATTAACGCGGATAAAGTATCCCCTTTTGGGAGTAATGTTTTAGTCCCATTTAATTGAATAGCTAAACCTTTTACCGTTTTATAGGCAGGGTATAGCTTATTTCTTGTTATATCTTTAAGTTGAGGGGTAGATAATAAGGAGGGCACTTTATTATATCCGTATAATTATTCAGTTCATCCAATATAAAATACTAATGGCGACTCATCTATACTATTAAGATTTAGAAAAACCACACTTATTTATGACTATTTCATTTAGAATGAAGTAAAAAACCGCTTATACGCCCAAAAGGCTTTGCTTGAATTTTTGATGTGTCAGGAAGGTTAAAACCTAAAGCGGTTTACAAAAAAAATAAGTGAAAATAGAAGCATAAAAATTTAGGTCTTTGTGCTTTTTTTATGCGTTCAATCAGCAGTTTCCAGCT
>JBNMPQ010000055.1:0-12632 GCA_051276935.1 Oleispira sp.
CAACGAGCATGCCTGTTGTGTATTCGATCATGAATGGCGGCCTTATCTTTGCGGGTAAATTATTACCGCTTTTGAAATTTCCGTTAGAAGTCGGCTACATGCATGCGACTCGCTATCGCGGTGAAACTAAGGGTCAGACTGAACTTCAGTGGCAAGCGCTGCCTTCTTGCCCAATGGACGGTCGTACGGTTCTTATTCTTGATGATATTTTCGACGAAGGTAATACCTTGGCGGAGGTGGTTGAAGCGTGCAAAGCCCAAGGCGCAAAAGAAGTCATTACTGCCGTGTTGATTAACAAAGTTCATGACCGTAAAAACACTGGCCTTAGCGTCGACTTTTCAGGTCTAGATGTCGAAGATCGATACCTGTTTGGTTATGGCATGGATTACCGCGGTTACTGGCGTAATGCTGAAGGCATTTACGCGGTTAAAGGTCTTTAATCTAGATCTAGAAATCTGGACTGCACCCACATTTTTCGTGAAGGTGCGTTATCTAGGTATTTGCCTGTAGATTGTTAACCTCATTGTTACAATCTACAAGACAAAACGTCCCAAATTCCCCCTCTAATCGAATTTCCAAATTTAGCCTAGAATATATAGTATTGACACATTCTTAAATTTTAAATTATAGGAAATACTATGCGCTTGCGGCACTTAATGCTTATCCCCCTTTCAATTACCTTGCTTGCCTGTTCTCAAGAGACTCCCGAAGATGCTTTAGATCCCATTCGTCCGGTTAAAATCTTTCAGGTTCATTCTGCTGAAGAAAGTATGTTGCGTAAATTTCCGGCTCAAGTACATTCTGCTGAACGTGCTGATTTGGCATTTCGAGTTGCGGGTGAGTTACAGGGCTTACCTGCGAAAGCCGGTATGGAAGTAAAGCGTGGGGATGTTCTTGCAATTCTCGATCCGTCTGATTATCAAATTAAGCTAAACGATCGTAAGGCGCGTCAGCAATTAGCGCAGTCGCAGTTTCAGCGTATGAGTGATTTATTGGATAGAAAGCAAATTTCTCAGGCGCAGTATGATCAAGTCAAAGCAGAGTTGGATATTAGTAATGCAGCACTGAGTGCCGCTCGAACAGACTTATCGTACACGCAATTAAAGGCGCCGTTTTCTGGCCAGGTTTCTCAAGTTTATATCGATAACCATCAGCCTGTTGCGGCAGGAAAAACGGTGATGATGTTGCAGGTACGTGATCAGTTAGAAGTACGTATGCAGGTACCTGAAAGTTTGATGGCGAATATGTCTGAATCCAAAGGCGCAGAGATGTATCAGCCGGAAGTTGAATTTGAAGCGATTCCCGGTAAGCGTTTTTTATCCCGTTATAAAGAGCATAACGCTCAAGCCGATGAAGCGACAGGCAGTTTTAGTCTGACGCTGACCTTGCCTCGTCCGGCCAAGTTAAATTTATTACCCGGTATGTCGGCCAGTGTTCATGTCGATTTGAATCGTGTATTGAGTCAGAAAAATAACTTAGTAACTATTCCTTCGCAGGCCGTGTTTCAAGGAGAGCATCAGCAGGAAGGTTCTCCTGAAGCACAGGTTTGGATTGTTAATGGCGACATGACGTTAAGCCCTCGTCAAGTGAAGGTTGGTAGGCTAACCCAGTCTGGTATTGAGATATTGTCGGGATTACAGACCGGCGAGAAACTGGTTGCGGTAGGCGTTCATCAGGCTCACGAAGGCATGAAAGTGCGCCCTTGGGTACAAGAGCGAGGTCTATAATTATGTCGAGTGAGCACGAAGTTAATAAAGCATCGATTAAAAAACCCAACAACATCGCCACGTATTTTATTGAAAATACGACCACGAGCTGGATGTTACTCATTATCTTGTTAGTCGGCGGTATTGTTAGCTATCTCGGTTTAGGCCGTTTAGAAGATCCTCAATTTACCATTAAAGAAGCGATGGTTTTCACTTATTACCCTGGTGCTAATGCGCTAGAAGTGGAAGAGGAAGTGACGGCACCGCTAGAAAATGCCATTCAAGCGTTGCCGTATATTGATTATGTGGACTCAATTTCTAAAGCGGGTTTTTCGCAGATTCATTTGAAAATAAAATCCAGTTATAAGTCCCATGAGTTAGCCCAAATTTGGGACGAACTAAGACGTAAAGTGCGTGATAAGCAATCGTCATTACCGCCCGGTGCTCTTGCGCCGATTGTGAAAGATGATTTTGGTGATGTGTTTGGAGTATTACTCGCAATTACGGGTAAAGGCTACCGCTATCAGGAGTTATTAGATTACGCCGATTATTTGAAACGTGATTTAACAACCTTAAAAGGCATCGCTAAGGTGAATATTTCGGGGGCGCAAAAAGAGCAGGTATTTATTGATATCTCACGTGAACGTATGACCAATCTAGGTATTCCTTTATCACGTTTATATCAGTTATTAAATACACAAAATGCGGTTGAAGATGCTGGACACATTCGTATTAAAAATGAATATATTCGGATTCATCCCACCGGTGAATTTACGTCTGTACAGCAGATGGGTGATCTATTGGTTAGCTTGCCGGGTTCTAATAAGCTGATTTATTTACGCGACATTGCTGATATTTCTGAAGGCATTGCAGAAGTGCCGAGCCATTTAGTTAATTATAATAGCCAAGACTCTTTGCACTTGGGCATTTCATTTAATACAGGAGTAAACGTCGTTGAGGTCGGTGAGATCCTGCGTTTAAAATTACAAATGTTGGATGTGAATCGACCGTTGGGCATCGAGATAAATACGCTTTACGATCAGGCAGCCGAGGTGGATGCCTCATCAACCGGTTTCGTACTCAATCTTGTTGCTTCGGTGATTATTGTGATTGCGGTATTGCTGGTCTTTATGGGTATGCGCGCAGGAATTATTATTGGTGCGATTTTATTATTAACTATTTTGGGCACCTTTATCGCGATGAGGGTATTAAATATAGAATTGCATAGAATTTCGTTAGGCGCGTTAATTATTGCACTAGGGATGCTGGTGGATAATGCTCTGGTGATTACCGAGGGCATTATGGTGGGTATTCAAAAAGGCCTTACTCGAACGCGCGCGGCTTACGACATTGTTAAGCAAACTCAGTGGCCTTTATTAGGGGCGACCGTTATTGCGATAACGGCTTTCGCACCGATCGGTTTATCACCCGACTCTACGGGTGAGTTCGTTGGCGAATTATATTATGTCCTGCTCATTTCTTTATTATTAAGTTGGATAACAGCACTGACATTAACACCGTTTTTATGCCATTTATTATTTAATAAACATGAACAACACAGTGCTGATAGCAGCAAGGATACAGAGCCTTATAAAGGTTTTTTATACGACGTTTATAGAAAAGTCTTAGGTGTTATGTTGCATCATCGTGGTGTGACGATGTCGGTAATGGTGCTGTCGTTATTGGTGGCCATTGTGGGTTTTGGTTTTGTTAAACAAAGTTTCTTTCCACCGTCGAATACACCGATGTTCTTGGTGGATATCTGGCTACCGGAAGGCAGTGACATTCGCAGTACTCAAGAACAAGCGTTGAAATTAGAAAGTTATTTTCAGCAGCAAGAAAATGTTGAATACACCTCTTCGACTGTGGGGCAGGGTGAATTGCGTTTTATGCTGACATACAGCCCTCAGCGTCAATATTCATCCTATGCACAGGTCATGGTGCGTGTTTCAGAACTAGAAAAAATTGATGACATGATTGCCAATGCACGTTCTTGGACCGATGAAAATATACCGAATGCGTTTATGAAATTTAGTCGTTTTCAAATTGGCCCGGGAGGAAGTGCAAAAATCGAAGCCCGTTTTTCTGGTCCTGATCAAGAGCAGCTCAGGCAACTAGCGGAAAAAGCTAAGATGATTTTTTTACAAGATGAGGATACGTCTAATGTTCGCCATAACTGGCGCGAACGTGAAAAAGTTATTCGTCCTCTTTTTAATGAAGAAAATGCACGACGTGCAGGTATTTCTCGTCAAGATTTAGATGAACTTCTACAGCTGAGTTTTTCAGGAAAAACAGTCGGTGTCTATCGTGATGGTACAACTTTAAAACCCATCGTAATTCGCCCCCCCGCGTATGAGCGTTTGGATATTGATGGTTTGAACGAACTGCAAATTTGGAGTCCTGTTTTCAGTCGTTATATTCCTATCCAGCAGGTAGTGGAAAAATTTGATGTGGTATTTGCCGATCCTATTATTGCCCGCCGCGACCGCAAGCGAACGGTTGAGGTCTACGCGGACCCTGATTTGTCTGTTGATATTACGGCAGACACATTATTTAAGCGATTACGGCCTAAAGTTGAAGCCATACATTTACCGCCGGGTTATGAATTGAACTGGGGTGGTGAGTATGAGTCATCGAAAGATGCTAAAGCCAGTGTGTTTGAATCCTTGCCGATTGGTTATTTGGTGATGTTTATTATCACGGTTTTATTATTCAATGAATTACGCAGTGCTCTGGTTATTTGGGCTTGTGTGCCTTTGGCTATGATTGGTGTGAGTGCGGGCATGTTATCCCTCGGCGCCGAATTTGGTTTTATGGCGCTGCTGGGGTTATTGAGCCTTTCGGGCATGATTGTTAAAAATGGTATTGTACTGGTTGACCAAATTCGCTTGGAGTTGGCGGAGGGGAAAGACCAATATGATGCTGTGTTTGAAGCTTCGGTGAGTCGTTTACGTCCCGTTATGATGGCCGCATTAACAACCATTCTTGGGATGTTGCCGCTATTAGCCGATCCTTTCTTTAGCGCAATGGCAGTGGTCATTAGTTGTGGCCTAGGTTTTGGCACCTTATTAACCTTAGGTGTTGTGCCTGTGCTATATGCCATGAGTCATGGGATTAAAAATAAAGAAGCCTAACTAAAGAGCAGAACGTTAGAGTCAAATAAGACTTTATTGAGTAACAAAAAAAGAGGGCCCAATGTGAAAAAATTGGGCCCTTTTTTTATGGCGTCTGAGTTGCACGAATATTTTGCATACTTTCTTTTGATGTCGTGCTATTTGGCATTCTCCAGTCGAGATAAATAAATAATAATGCGGTGAAAAATATTCCCGCTTGAACATTGAATACCCAGCCGTCTGTTAATCCAAACCATCGTTGATTTATTACTCCATCTGCTAATAGGGTTCCTAAAAATCCTATACTGGTTAGGCGCAGTAAATAATGACTTAATTTAAAACCATCTTTATAGACAAAAGGAAGGAAGACAACGAAAGCCCAACAGCTCCAAAATACCCACTCTTCTATGCGGTGATGTAAATGTTCACCCTCAGGTAGCTTAAAAGCATATAAGAGCTGGCTGCTTAAAAAGGTTAGG
Organism: Oleispira sp.; assembly: GCA_051276935.1. Classification (GTDB taxonomy): domain Bacteria; phylum Pseudomonadota; class Gammaproteobacteria; order Pseudomonadales; family Oceanobacteraceae; genus Oleispira. Next base: position 5,299 of record JBNMPQ010000055.1, read on the forward strand.
CTTGTACTTACGACTAAACCACCGCATACACCTAGGGTTAATTTACTCAACCAGTGCGCCATACCTTGGCCACGTCTATGCAACCAAAGCATGTTGCCAGTCAAGATCAGCCCGCAACCCGCTAGGGCAGCTAGGGCGTAACAGACTTTCAACCAAGCGTTACCAAAGAGTACGTAGTGTAGCGGGGTCACTGCGGCAAATATTCTTTGAAATGGACCTTTACCAATGAAGGAACCCTGATGAATCATCTCCCCGGTACTTAAGTTATAGGTGACGCTTTCTAAGTTACTTAATTTATTATTATGATAACCACTAAACTTAATAATGCCGCCAGCATCTGTAACCAGTTTTTTGTCTTTTACATTTTTCTCCCAATTCTTTTTCTCGGTGTTTACCGTGCCCTCTATGGTGAATCGCTTTTCTTTTCTTCTAGTTTCGTTATCAACGATTTTCAAACCAGATACTTGAATAAATTCCACGTTGGTATCCGGTAAATCGATTTCTAAGCGACCCCATAATTCATTCAATGGATAAACGGGAGTATATTCTCCGGTGACTTCGGCTCTCGGTCCCAGTACGGCGATGGTGGCTTTTTCTACATCCCCATTAAAAGCAGCCAGTGCTAATATTGGAGAGATTAAACCTAATAAACCCAAAATAGTTCCGGTAAAAGCTAGGATTAGGGTGAAGGGAAGAGACCATAAACCGAGCAGTTTATGTTGGTCTGTTAATAATAAACGCCAGCTCCGCTTAGGGCGTAACATCACAAATTCTTTTCGCCATTTAACGTGAATAAAAATTCCCGCAATAATTGCCAATAGCATGGCCATGCCGGATAAGCCAACCAGATAACGTCCCCAAGGATTGGGTAGGTGTAAGTCGGTATGCAGGTGAGAAAATAAGTGGCTAACCTCAGAAGGGGAGGGAGGGAATTGTTGATAATCACTAGCACTTAAATAACGAATATCAGGTTCTTCATTTTTTATAAAGTGCGCCAAGGTAATATGTTTATTAATATCTCCAGCGGGTTGAATGAAAAAATTATCGTAACCGAAACTATTTGCCTTAGCGGCTTGTAAACTTTGTTCTAAATCAAAGGGCTTTTTCTCATCTAGCTCTCCATAAACAGGGTATTGCCAGAACTCTAATTCGTGATCGAATAATGCGGGTATACCCGAAAAGGTAACAATAAATAAGAGGATGCCCGAAATAATGCCAATCCAAGCATGGCTAGCATATAGGGTCTTATGGGTTTGTTGCTGCATAATTTGGCCTATTTAAAAGTTAAACTTATGATGTCGATGGCAAGGACAGGGAAAAATAGTGCCAGTATGCGTAGCCAAGCTTTTTTACCACCCTCGGCTAAGATGGCCCAATAAAAAAGAGATGCCCAGAAAACAAAGAAGAAAGTGCCACCGGCAAATATCTGTTCGATCAAGTCACCAAATGGCCAAATTAAAGTTATGCAATCGTTTAGAGCGACCGTGGTTATGAGAGAGCCTAAAATGGCGGCGGTAATGCGGCTACCATGACTGTTCAATTTATTGCTTATATAACTGCTAAAGTGCAACATCATTCATTCCTTGAATAATGAACCCAATACAACTTATCAAGGTAATGGCTTGCACGAATCTTGGCTGCCAAATTCGAAATTGGACAAAACATAGAGCAATAGCTATTAGTGTAAACAACCAGAAGAAGATGCCCTTCTCTAATCCATAGGGCTTGCTCACAAATAATATCGATAAAGCCAGTAGCACGCGCCCAGCATAACGTCTCTTGCTATCGATACGATAACTGCGAAATTCACTTAACCCGTACATTAGATGCAGGGCGGGCCAGAGTAAAAAAATTCCTAGTGGCATACTATTTCCTTTAAGCGTTCCTTTAACTGTTACATCCAAAACAAGAAAACAGCAGGGCCTAGAAGGCGCTGCTGTTTTGTTTTAGTATTAGGTTTTCAAATTAAAAATCGTATTGAGCAATTAAACCAACACTGCGTAATGGAATTCTGTTGCTACGGTCACCATAGAGCGTGAAGTCTCCAGAATAATCCTCATAGGTGTAATAATACATTTCTGCTTGTCGGTTAAAGACGTTATTTGCATAACCGTGTAGTTTCCAAACATCAGCTTGGTAACCTAAGCGCAAGTTAGTCACTGTGTAGGCTGCAACTTTTTGCGTATTTTCGTTATTCAAATACGACTCGCCAGTATGGTTTGCGATCAAGAACGCGTTGAAACCCATGCCTTGATCAAAGCCAATACCTGCGGTCATCGTTTTCTCTGGGGCATTTTGGAACTGATTTCCCTTATAGTTTTTTCCGCCTGAGGTGAAGTCTTCATAACGAGTTTTAGCGATAGCGGCATTAGTGAATAACTGCAAGCCTGACTGTCCACGGTAAGTAATATCCAATTCAATACCTTTAAGTGTTGAGGAACCTGCATTCTCAATATACCGATCGTAGATGTTATTAGTACCGATGACTTGGACTTGCTGGTCCTCCCATTCCATGTAATACATGTTCGCATTGGCGGTTAAACTTTTTTCTAACCAGGTCGAGCGGAAAGAGAGTTCGTGGTTGGTAACAAATTCAGGATCGTACTCAGCCGTTGATTGAACACCCGTTGGATTCAAGCTGATACCACCTGAACGATAGCCACGAGAGATTAAGTAGCCCGCACCAATATCATCAGTGAATTGATGACGAATGCCTAACTTAGGTAATAATACGCGATGAGTTGTATCTTTTTTAGTGGTATTGCTGGCGCCTGCTGCTAATGAATTAAGCATGTTGTTCAGATCGCCAGGCTGAAAATTAATAGCACCGGGTCCACCCGAGATATCAATATTCCCTGCGGTTAAATAAGGAAGAAAAGAGGTGTAGGCTCCTTGGGCAATACCCGCAGCCTGCTCAGCCGAGGGTGCAGCGGCTAAACCTAGCGGTTGCCAATAGGCTTGATAAGTAGCTGCGGACGTTAGAGTATTGAAATAAGCACCTGCATTGCTATTGATGGCTTCAATATCATCTTGGTTAACATTCTGAGCGGTGATTCCTGAGGCATTACGGTTTTTTTCGTAATCTAGGCGTAAGCCCATTAATAAAGTTGTTGTTTCAGTGATGTCCCAATCGGCTTCCATGAACAAAGCATGGTTGGTTGTTTCACGGCTCGAACCTTCGTCGACATAGTTGGTCTCTAAAATTGTATCACTGTAGCCATTCGGATAAGCAGGAAGAGCGCCTAGTCCAGCAAGTAAACCCGTCACTTCATAGAAATTAGGAAGGTATTGATTTAATGAATTGGCAAGAAGGAAGTCGTATGAACGTTCTTCTTTACTCTGGCTATAGAAATAACCGGCACTGGCGCGAATACTTTCATTCTCAAAAGTGAATCGAAATTCTTGGCTGATGCTATTGTCTTTTTCATTTTGAACGCGAGTTCCTATATCCGCAGCCCCAGCATAATCTGATGTGGTTGGTGCTAAAGCATCGGCATCCATATTGTCATCGTCAGTTTTAGTTGAATGCGATGTTGTCGACGTTAAAGCAATGGCGTCTGATAATTGAGCTTGTAATTTCAAACTCTGGTAATTCATGCGCTTTTTATAGTCACCTTCAATATCACGAAAGGCTTCTAGCTTTTTAGCGTCACAAGTAAATACGCCAGCTTTGTTCGCGTTAGTGCCACAGATTCTTTCATCTCCACGTTCTAGCTTATCTTGGCCGATTGTCGCTAAAGCGCTGAAGGTTTCAGATGGCTGAAACAATAATTTAATACGACCATTATAGTGTTCTTTTTTGGCCTCGTCATCCTTGCCTGTGTATTTGTTGCTCACTTGACCATCGGTGTAATAACGCTCTCCGGCAAATCGAACGGCAAGATCATTGGTTAATGCGGTATTAAACATCAAGCTGGTAACCTGGGTATTATCACTGCCATAACCTAGGCGAACCGAACCTTCTGTATCAAATACTGGGTCGTTTGATTTAACGACGATTGTACCCGCTAAGGAATTTTTACCTTGAGAGGTCGATTGTGGACCTTTAAACACTTCAATAGTGTCAATGTCCCACATGGAAATGCCGGTGCTTAATAGGTCGGCATCGAGATAAGCGCCGTCTAATACGAAACCTGCGGTATCCGCTGTGGATACATCAGAAGAGGGGCCGCCCTCTGCATTAATGCCACGGATAGTAAAGCCATCACGACCATTGGGGCGGGCATTTGAGGTTAAGAAAAGTGCGTCACTAAGGTCAAAACTGTTGTTTGCTTCAATGATTTCACTATCGACAACGCTAATGCCTGTAATCGTTTTCTGAAGATCGCGTTCGATTTTACCGCCGCTGACGATGACTTTATTAAGTTCAGGTGAATGGGATTTCCCTGTGGCTAGATCGTCGGAAAAAACCCCTTGGCTTAAGCCAAATAGGGCGCAATAAAGCGGTAATTTAAGAAAAGTTTTTGTCATGTGATCGAACTCCGTACGGTAAAATCAGTAGTTTGATTGTCTTGGTGGTATTAATGGCGCTAATATAAATGATAATGATTCGTATTGATATTAAAAAGCATAAAGAATACAAACAGTTCTCATTTGTAATCTGACCTGCAGTGATAACAATGCAGTTGCTTAAGCAATAACGTGTTGCAGAAATAAGCCTAATGGGTGACTTGTTTTGTTGAATAAAGAGTATTATTATGACGATTCGTCAAAAATGACGATTCGTCAAAATATAGGCCATTTTAATGACTAATGAACATGAACTCTCACAGCACATGATTAATGATCAAGATACGTCTAGCTCATCTCATAGCTGCCCTCATGGCGGGTTGAAAGGTTTATTGGGTAAGCCATTGGCGAAGATTGGGCTATCTAAAAGTGAGAAAAAGAAAGCTGATCGCGAAGAAGAGCTGGTTGATCTCGCGGTTTCTATTTTGAATGAAGACGGTTTTGGTGGCATGAGTCTAGAAAAGCTCGCGGCACAATCCTGTTATTCTAAAGGCACTATCTACAATCATTTTTCCAGTAAAGAAGATTGCTTGTCTGCTTTGTGCATACGTGCGGTGAGTTCTATTTTAGAACTCTTTATACGCGCCTTGGCCTTTGAAGGCTGTTCCAGAGAAAAAACCGTTGCTGTACATTATGCTTATCAGCTTTACGCACGTTTAGAACCAACGCTGTTTATGGCGGTATTAAGCAGTAAATCACCGGGAGTACGCGAAAAAACATCTCCTGAACGAACGCAAATTATGGATGCGCTAGAGTTTGATATTAATAACTTCAGTGATGCGATGTTCCGAAATGCGGTCGCAGATGGTAGCTTAAATATCCCTCCTCACCTGTCGATAGAAGTTCTAACTTTTTCCAATTGGGCCTTATCCTTTGGCACGAATGCTTTGGCCGCCAGTGCTTCTGAAGCGAAAGCGGTGAATCGTTTAGATCCTAATACGCTATTACTGCAAAACATTGGTATTTTATTAGACGGTATGAATTGGCAGCCATTATCAAAGGATTGGGATTATCAAAAGACATGGCATCGAGTCGAAGAAGAAATTTTTTCCGATGATATTCAATTAATTAAACGTCGTTAATACGTTACAGGTGCACGAACTGGACCGGTAAAACATTTAATAACACGAATTAGAAAAACATAAAAAGACATAAAAACTCAATAACACAATGGAAGGTACTTATGAGACAAGCTTGGCTTAACGGGATTATACGTTACCCTTGGATAACCATTTTGGTGGTGGTTGCCATTGCGGTTGCCGCGTCGTACGGCGGTAAAAATCTCTACTTTAGAGGTGATTATAAAGTTTTCTTTGATCAAGATTTCCCTCAGCTTGTTGCCCACGAAGAAATGCAGCGTATCTTCAATAAAAACGACAATGTGTCCATTATTGTTGTGCCTAAAAAAGGCACCGTTTTTACTGAACCGATGATGGCACAAATTAAAGAACTGACCGATGAAGCTTGGCAAACACCATTTTCAAGTCGTGTCGATTCTATCACCAACTATCAACATACTTGGGCCGAAGAAGACGACCTCGTGGTTGAAGATCTTATTTTAGAATTAGACTCGATTAATCCAGCATCGGTTAAGCGTACTCGAGAAATTTCAACGGTCGAGCCCAATTTAGTTAACAGTTTAGTGTCCCCTGATGGCAAAGTTGCGGTAGTGAATATTACTATTCAATTACCCGACCAAGAAAATAATACAGCCGAAGTGATTCAAGTCACAGAATTCGCAAAGCAACTAACGGATTCCTTTGCCGCAAAATATCAAAGCGCCGATTTTTATCATACCGGTGTGATCTTGATGAATTACAGTTTTGCGACGGAAGGCCAAAAAGACATGAGCACGCTTGTGCCCGGCATGTTTCTGATCATTATTCTAATGTTGACACTGTTGCTGCGCAGTATTACTGGCATGTTAATGACCCTTGCCGTGATTTTTTTAACCGTTACCGCAACCATGGGAACCGGGGGGTGGTTTGGTTACTTTTTATCGACAGGTACGATCAACGTTCCTATTGTTGTGATGACGCTGGCGGTTGCTGATTGTGTACACTTGGTGGCTTCAACACAATTTGCCATGCGCCAAGGGAAATCGCGTAAAGATGCGGTTGCTTTTGCGATGGACTTAAACTTAATGCCCGTTTTTATTACCAGTGCAACCACCGCGATTGGTTTTTTAACGCTTATGTTTTCTGAATCACCGGTATTGGCTGATTTTGGTGAAATGAGCGCCATGGGTGTGATGATCGCCTTTTTCTTATCGGTAACTTTATTACCGGCGTTAATGGTGCTTATTCCCATGCGTGTGAAAGTATCGCCTGAACATCATGGTGCGATGGAAAAATTAGCCGATTGGGTTATTAAGCATAATAAAATTATATTACCGGTGAGTTCTGCCGTGATGCTGTTTTTTGCCTGCCTGGTACCCTTAAACGAAATTAATGATGAGGCGACTAAATATTTTGATACTTCGACTGACTTCCGCCAGTCGGTTGATAAGCAAGAAGAGACCATTTCGGGCATGTCGAGTATCAGTTGGGGTTTGTACAGTAGCGAAGAGAATGGAATCAATAACCCTGAATTCACTAAAGTAATCTCTGATTTTAGTGACTGGTTACGCGCACAGCCAGAGACCGATCACGTGATGACGATTAGCGATACTCTTAAGCGTTTAAGCAAAAGTATGAATGGCGATAACGACGCTTTTTATCGTCTGCCAAAGGAGCGTGAGCTAACCGCTCAGTATCTCTTGATGTATGAGATGTCACTGCCTTACGGTTTGGATCTAAACAATCAACTCAATATTGATAAATCTT
>JBNMPQ010000056.1:0-12630 GCA_051276935.1 Oleispira sp.
CTTCCTAGCAATCCTAATGACCTTAACGTTAACTTCCAAATCGATGAAAATGACCAAAGCAATCACTACTCGATACCGGTCTGGCAAGATGAAATACTCGATATCATCATTATTTGCTGCAAAGCAACGCAGTGCCTTTCTGCTTTAGATTTATGGCAAGACGCTATCAACGATCAGAGCCAAATTGTGTTGTTACAAAACGGCATGGGACAGCATCAAATAGTTGCTTCAAACCTGCCTAACAATACAATATTTGCCGCCTCGACAACCGAAGGGGCCTTTAAAAAAGAGGCACACCATGTCGTTCATGCAGGAAAAGGCATTACTCACTGGGGATATTACTCTGGGCCGTCTGAAGCATCAAAAGCAACGTTAAAATTAGATGTATCTCAACTTAAAGGACAGCATAAATGGCACAAGACTATTGAAGAAGTATTATTGGCCAAGCTCGCTCTCAATTCCATTATTAATCCTTTAACGGTGAAATACGACTGTCATAATGGCGATTTAATTAATAATCCAGAGATGCTTCAAGAATTAGAAGATTTATGCAAAGAAACAGCCGTATTTTTCACCGAAATGCAATGGACATTAGATTTTGATTTAACTGAGAGAGTAAAATCCATTGCAAAACTAACAGCCAAGAATCGTTCGTCAATGCTACAAGATATACAAGCACAGCGTAAAACAGAGATTGATTATATTAACGGCTATTTACTTAACAAAGCCAATGAAATAAATCATCATCTTCCTTCACATCAACAGTTATTTAATTACATTAAATCACTTCAGCGTATCTAACCTGTATATGGAACCACGCTAAGATAATAGTGCAGAACAAACTAAAAACCGTTATTTTGGTACACCCTCTAAAGAACTAATTAGGATATTCAATTTGCTCGTACGGCAAAAAGTTATTACTGCAACGATATCCACCTGTATAACCATAGTTATTCTTGCAACGGCGGCTTATATTTTAGCGGCAGATCGTATTGGACGTGAACAACTATCGCCCAAAATTAGTCGCTCTTTTGCAGATATTTTTCAAATACAAATGCACCAAAATCCTGACGATATTTTCGCATTACAAACTCTTGCCAATAGTATGGTTCAACACTATCATGTTCAGGAAATTGCATTTTATAACACTAACAACGAACGAATAATTTATGCATGTTCAAATGCTTGTTTACGCAAAGTTCCTATAAATTTCAGTTTTGAAACTGCGATAGAAAACGTTACTTATGCTGATCGGTTCATATATAACATTCACAGAAATGAGAGCCAAGACTCCTTAAAACTAATCATCGAATCAGAAGTAAGTTTAGCTAGTTTTTTCTACGCTGATACGATATCAACAGCGCTGGTAGTTGTTACTATTTCAACGCTGTTACTATTTTTGCTATATAACAGCATTCGTTACTGGCAAAAATCCCCCTACAAAAATTTATTAACTACTATTGAAACAATACAGTCTCACCCTGATAAAAATATTCGTTTCGACTTAAAAGATGCCGATACTTTTAAACTAAGCCAAGCATTAAATACATTAATTGTAATTAATGAGGATCAAAAGATGATCTTAACTAAGGAAAAAGAAAAAGCTGAAAGTGCTAGAATCAGAGCAATACGATTATCGAATGAAACTCGGTATATTAATGACAAGCTTGCTCGTGAAATTACTATACGTCGCTCTATTGAATCTCAATTAACTCATACTCGAAGTATCTTAAACAGCATCATTGATTCAATGCCATCTGCACTATTCACACTGGATAACAACGGTTACATCATTCAATGTAACCAACAAGCAGCCGACTGGCTTGGTTGTGAACGACATCCTCTGGTAGGGCAACGTTTATCGAATTACATTAAAGAGTTAAAAGATTTTAATACTTTAATTAATCAAAGTTTGAAAGAAAGTTGTGTTAAGAAAATTGAGCGTTTGACACTTTCATTACCCATTGGAACATTTCCTACAGACATTGCCCTATACCCACTTAAAGACAATAATATAAAAGGGCTAGTGATTCGAATTGATGATATTAGTCAACGAGAAAAGATGGAAGAAGTTATAATGCAAACGGAAAAAATGAAATCCGTAGGTGGTCTAGCTGCAGGAATGGCTCATGAAATCAACAATCCTTTAGGTGCAATATTACAAGGTGTACAAAATATCCAACGCCGAATTCAAGTTGATAATGAAAAAAATCAAGAGATCGCAACGGCTCATCATCTTGATCTAAACGCTATGTCGGACTATATGGAACAGCGACAGATAACCAAGTTTATCAATAACATTCAAGATGCAGGTAAAAGGGCTGCCAGTATTGTGTCGAATATGTTGCAGTTTTCTCGTGGCGATCAACAACAACTGAGTCCTACGTTTGTAAAAGAATTAATAGAACGCTCTTTAAATCTTGCTCGTGCTGACCTAGAGCTTAAAAGTATATTCATAGATTCTTCATACATGGATGACACACTTTTATTTTATTGTATTCCTTCAGAAATTGAACAGGTGATTCTAAATTTATTGCAAAATTCTGCACACGCACTCAGTAGTTACAACCCCAATAAAAACTGGACGCCTAACATTCATCTCTCAGCCGAACAGGATGAAAGCAACACGTATATTAAAGTAAGAGATAATGGACCCGGCATGTCAAAAGAAGTACGTCGCCGTATATTTGAACCCTTCTTTACCACCAAAGACATCGGTGCTGGTACAGGCTTAGGACTGTCTGTTTCTTACTTTATCATTACTGCCCACCATCATGGACAGCTCGACATTGAGTCTACAATTGATGAGGGCGCATGCTTCACACTGACCATTCCAAACCAGCCACTAATAGCCAACTAATAAGATGAATAGTTCTAATACAAATGACAGAAACTTTCATTATCACCCGTTGATTACTGCTTGACCAAAATTTCAATTACATTTACCCTATCGTCTCATTTAGGTGCTTCTGGGTAATCTTACCTAGCAGTTAAACGGGAAGTTTGGTAAGTCACTGCTACGCATACGAGTCCAACGCTGCCCCCGCAACGGTGATCGGCTTAACTTATTGCTTTATACCACTGTGGTGCTCTCTTTTTAATTTAAAAAGATTGAGCCTATGGGAAGGTGCAATAAGAGGAAATTATTTTCCAAGCCGTCAGCCCGGATACCGGCCTGAGTTTTTAACAATAGCACGGAGGGTGCTATAAAAATTCATTACTGAATAGTATTCAGTATGCTCAGATCTGGTACCACCATGAAAAAACTAGCCTTAATAACTGCCCTTTTGCCGCTGTCATCTTTTGCTTCTATCGAGCTAGATGCTCAAAAAATAACTGCATCAAAAATCTCATCAGAAACTTTATCTAATGGAATTATTATTTCTCGTGAAGATATTGAACTGCTTCAAGCAAGTAATCTAAGTGAGATCCTAAATTCATTACCTGGTTTTCAAGTAACTCAACAAGGTGGAAACGCAAATAATCAGTCATTTGTAATGAATGGCTTTAGATCTGATAAAATTCTAATTTTGTTAAATGGTCAGCGCTTTGGATCTGCAACGCTGGGTGAAACAACTTACAACACCATCCCTAGCCATATAATTGAACGAATAGAGATCGTATCGAATGCACGCTCTGCAATATATGGATCTGACGCACTGGGTGGCGTCATTAATATAGTTACAACAAAAGAGTTCGCGACTAAAAACACATTACGCCTAGCATTAGGAAACCAACATACTTCTCAGTTCTCAGCCGATCTTCATAAACAATACAATGATTTGTCTCTGCACTTATCCGCCTTTACAGAAAGAACTGAAGGTTTCGATGTACGAGAAAGTGGTAAAAATGATACTGATGGCAGTGAACGCCACGCATTAAATTTTGATTCTAGCTATAAGCTGAACAAGTCACAAAAGATTATTATTTCAACCCAAAATACTCGTGGAACAGTTGATTATGATGGTATCGGTAGTGGTCTAAAAAAAGACTACCAGCAACAAGTATCCAGTATTGCATGGGATTACTCAGACTCTAGTTATGGCGTTAACGCTAACTACAGTGAAAGCTTTGATAAAAGTTGGAATTACGGCAATGGAACCTCTCGCTCTCGAGCCGAAGGTTTTATTACTGAAACTAAAAGCTTAGATTTAACCGCACGCGCTCAAATAACAAAATCTCAATCTCTATTATTAGTCTCTGATTATAGAGAAGATGACATCAGTAAATCTGACGCTGACTATGATAAAACGAAAGGTAGTATTAATGGTGTTGGCTTATCACACAGTTTTAATTCAGATAGCCTTAACTCCGAAGTAGGTATTCGCCGAGATGAATCATCAAAATTTGATGAAAACTTTTCATACTCGTTATCCACACAATGGTTTCCATTTTCTCAGTTATCACTAACAGCAGCGATAAACACCGGCTTTAAAGCACCTAGCTTTAACGACCTTTATTTTCCGTTTGTAGATTACGGACCTATCTTCGGCACTTATCAAGGCAATGAAAATTTAACACCCGAAAAATCACTCAACCGTCGTTTCGAAGTACAGTATATAAAGGGACAGTCTTCTTACAAAGCCAGCTACCAACTTAGTCACATTGAAGATTTGATTCAATACCAAGACATTGGTGGCAATGAAAACATCCCCGTCAACGTCAACCAGGCTTTACTGCGTAATACCTTAGTGTCGTGGGACTATGATTGGTCAGATGGATTTTCAAGCCAAGCTTCTTACGAATGGAGCCATGCAGTCAACTTAAAATCGCATAATAAACTTCAACGTCAATCTCCTCGAGTTGCAAAATTAAATTTGAACTATATTAAAAATCAATACAGTACAGGTTCTAATATAAGATACTTATCCGAAAGCTATGATGATGCTAGTAATAATAATGTATTAGCCGCTTATACTCTTATTGATGCTTACGGTGATTTAACTATAAATGAAAACGTTAGCGTTGGGGTTCGTGTCAATAATGTAACAAATAAAGAATATCAAACCGCAAAAGGCTATCCCGCTCAAGAAAGAACATATCTTGTTAACGGTACATTTACTTTTTAGGAACATAATCATGGGCAATCGACTATCAAAAATTTCCACAAAAACAGGTGATAAAGGCGAAACCGGCTTAGGTGATGGTAGTCGGATTAGCAAAACCTCAACTCGGATTCACGTCATTGGTGAAGTGGATGAAGTGAATTCATGGGTGGGGGTTTTAGCCGCTGAGTTGAATTCAGGGGATCATCATCAAACGATTCTTAGCCAGATTCAGCATGATCTCTTTGATTTAGGCGGCGAGCTCTGTGTGCCTGGTTATAAAGCGTTAGCACCGAGCATGCTTGAGGATTTAGAAAATACTCTTGTTGCTATCAACGAGGCGTTACCTCCGTTAAAAGATTTTATTTTACCCGGTGGTAATAAGGCAGCGTCTTACTGTCACATGGTAAGAACGGTCAGTCGCCGTGCTGAACGTTCAATCGTTGCTTTAGCCGACGAAGAAGCAAAAGAGGGAAATGAAATTAATCCATTAGCTGTTCAATATCTAAACCGCTTATCAGATTTTTTCTTTGTGTTAGCCAGAGATATTGCTAGAAAAAATGACGGCCAAGAGGTCTTGTGGAAAAGCCGTCATACAAAATCAAAAGCGGATGCTTAGTGTCTTTTTTGCTAAAAGTTATTAAACTTTAAAGCGCTCAACTCGCTGTGTTAAGGACTCGGTCAAAGACTGGGTCTGACGCACAGCATCAACCGTATCTTCTACATTTTTGACTGTTTCTTCACCATGCACTCGAATGATTGATAAGTTATTATTCAAGGCTTTGGCCGCTTCTTGCTGACTACTGGCGGTTGAAACAATATCTAAGGTCTTCCTTTGAATTTCTTGCATACTGCCTTGAATACTTTCTAAAGCTTCACCTACCTGGGCAGAACTGTCCACTGTCTTATTGACCATCGTGCGGTTGATTTCCATGGTCTCGACAGCCCGTTGAATATTTTGCTGCACTTCTCTAATCAGACCTTCGATTTCTTCTGCTGAACCTTGAGTTCGACTCGCTAATGTCCTTACTTCATCAGCAACCACAGCAAAGCCTCGACCTTGCTCACCCGCTCTTGCAGCCTCAATTGCAGCGTTCAGGGCCAATAAATTTGTTTGCTCGGCAATCCCTTTAATCGTACCCAAAATAGAGCTAATGTTCGTTGAGTTATCCGCTAAACGATTAACAGCTTCCATCGAGTTACTCATCTCTTTTGACAGTTGTTGCACGTCAGTAATAACATGATCAACCACTTTTCTGGCTTGCTGAGAACGATCAGCTCCAGAGAGAGCTGCTTCCTCTGCTTCTCCTGCCATAATAACAACCGTGCTGGCTCGCTCAGACATATTACTAATAGTATTAGCTACCTCTTCGGTTTCTGACATCTGAGTATTGACCGATTTACGGCTATTATTGGCAATGGTTTCTACATCAGAGACCTTTTCGCCAACGTTTTCTGCGGTATCCTTAACCGTCGATAATATACCTCTGACTTCAGAGGTCATTTCATTAAAGGCATCTCGCAATTGCCCCATTTCATCTTTGCCATCAAAATTAATAATTTGTGTTAAATCTCCCTGCGCTATTTTTTGTGCAGCTGAAAAGAAACGGGCAATAGAATACTGAACAGATAAAAAGAAAGCAGAATAAAGATAAATAATGATCGTCATCACGGTTAATAATACCGAAGCCGTCACTAACATATGCGAATTTTGATCATCTAAGCGAGCTTGTAATTTGACTGCAATTAGAGGCAAAACCATGCCATCAAGATCACGCAGTGCCTGTATTTTAGACTGAGCAATGATTTCGAAATCGATCCAATTCATCGTCACTCTCGAAGCCGCAATAACCTCTTCATCTAGAACCGCTTGAATTTCGAAAACACCTTTTCCAGAGATTTTAGCTTGCTCAGCAATGGTCTCCAAGCCTAGCGCTTCTAAACTACTACTAATAAGTTGAATATCGGGTTCAACGGCAGAAATACCGTCATAGACATCATTCAATAAATCATAAGTCATGGATTTAAGGTACTTTTCAATCATCGCAAAAATACCCGCAGAATAACCAATACCTGCGGCGTTTCTTATCACCGGCGAGTTTGCTAGAGAAATTATCAACAACTGCTGAATTTCAGGATCTGAATCCAACGCTAATCCAGTGCTCTGCGCATACTTATTTATAATAAGATAAAGTTGATCAATTATTTCTTGATAATAGGTAACCTGAGCAGGTAAAGTCGGCATCCGGGCACTACCATCAACGCTCAATAAACTAAAGTTGCCTTGCTTAAAAACAACCAACTGTTCTCGTAAATCCTTGTTATCAATGTCTTTAATAGCTTTGTTAAATTGATCGTCAATACGAGCACGATAATCAAGCATTCGACTATTAAGTGTTGAGTCTTTTTGAAACACCAAGGGTGAAGCGTAGTTACGATAATCCTCTAGTGAGTAGACAACGTTCATAATGCTCTGAATGTTGTATACCGCCACTAATTCACTCTCAGTTTTCTGTAAGCTTTGGTAGGATGCATAAAACACTTGGCCACTTAAAAAAACCAGAGGTACCATGAATAAAAAGCTAATTAGTCCAAACTTGGCGGCATAACTCAACTGCCCCATTAAACGAATGGCAGGCCACAAAATTGTTTTTAGCATAATTCCCTCACTTCTTTATTATGCGATTATTCAAAATACCTATTTTCAACTTCTCAAAAGAGACAGTATTAGATATTCACATTTTACATTGCCTACAATATTAGATGTCTAATATCCCCTAACAGCATGGCTAGGCGTTGACTAAAGCGCGCTGCTTCAGCACCGTCAATCACTCTATGATCATAAGAAAGCGACAGGGGTAACATAAGCTTAGGCACAAAATCGCTACCATTCCACACTGGTTTTATATCTGCGCGAGATAAACCTAAAATAGCGACTTCTGGAGCATTAACAATGGGTGTAAATGCGGTCCCACCTATCCCTCCTAAGCTAGAAACGCTAAGACATCCGCCTTGCATATCCGCTAATCCTAGCTTACCTGCTCGAGCTTTCTGTGCCTTATCGGTTAAATCTTTTGCTATTTCTATGATGCTCTTTTTATCCACATCACGAATGACTGGCACTAACAATCCATTGGGCGTATCGACTGCAACGCCAATATTCAGATACTTCTTATAAATTAACGACTGGCCATCAGGTGATAATGACGCATTAAATTGTGGGAATTCTTTCATCGCACTGGCTAAGGCCTTCATAACAAAAGGCACGGCTGATAACTTTTGTTCCGTATTTGGTGTACTGTTTATTTGCTTTCTAAAGGCTTCTAGCTCGGTAATATCGGCTTCATCAAATTGTGTTACCTGTGGCACATTAAGCCAAGCAGCGGTCATATTTTTTGCCGTTGCTAGCTTAATTTTATTAAGCGCTAAAGTCTCAATCTCACCAAACTTACTAAAATCAATTTTTGCAACTTTGGGGATGCCCGAACCAGAAATAGTTGGGTTTTGCAGGGCATTTTTAACATGACTCTGAACGTCGTCTTTAGTCACTCGTCCACGAACACCTTTTCCTTTGACTAAAGAAAGATCGACTCCAAACTCCCTCGCCAGCTTTCTAACCGCTGGTCCAGCATGCACCTTTCCAGATGGCTTAATATCGTCAACCTGAGGAGATACTATCGGTGTATCATTTTTATGTGCAGAAGAGATGTCAGGTGCACTGACCGCTACCGACTGCTCCGCTGATTGTAATGGTGGTTCTGATTCTGCTTTCGCTGGTGATTCCGATACCCTCAATTCAATCATTGCATCCCCGACCGAGACTTTATCTCCGAGGGTTAACAGTATTTTTTCTACTCGCCCAGCTTTGCCAGCAGGAATTTCCATTGATGCTTTATCAGTTTCTAACGTTAACACCGATTGTTCGGCATCAACCTCTTCACCTATTTTTACTAATAGCTCAATAACTTCTACCTGATCGGAACCCCCTAAGTCTGGTACAGGAATAATGTCTATACGGGTGCTACTAGATTTACCAACGTCAGCAGCAATATTAGAATCCGATACCGGCTCTTGTATGGTTTCTGACTTTTTGTCATCTAAATTTATAGCTTCTTGCTTTTGATCTTCTGGTTTTGTTGATGCATCGCTGTTTACTGGGCTAGACGAACCAGATGCAGCCGTTTCAATTTCACCATACTGATCACCTTCATTTAATTTATCGCCAACTTTTAACGACAAAGAAGAAATGGTGCCATCAAACGGTGATGGAATTTCCATTGTTGCTTTGTCTGTTTCTAAAACAATAATGCCTTCTTCAGCGGCAACCTGATCACCGACCACCACTAAAATCTCGATCACTTCTACTTGTTCAGCCCCTCCTAAATCAGGGACCGTTAATGATTCAATCGTCATACCATTAATTCCTAATTCAGTGGTTTAGCTGTATAGCGGATCAAGTTTTGCTGGATTAATACCCAACTCTTCTCGAGATTGATTGAGCATTTCAACAGAGATATTCCCTTGCTTTTTAAGCTCATATAAAGCCGCCCAAGCAACATGCTGCCAATCGACTTCAAAGAAATAGCGTAAATTCTCTCGAGTATCACTGCGGCCAAAACCATCTGTTCCTAACACCTTGTATTCACGACCTTCTGGGATATAGGGACGAATTTGATCAGCATACGTTTTAATGTAATCGGTTGCCGCGATGATAGGGCCCGATGTATTTTTTAATTGGCGTTTCACATAAGGCTCTTCAATCGTTTCACCCGCAGACAAGTAATCTTGGCGCTCACAGCCTAGACCCTCTCGGCGAAGTTCATTAAACGATGTAACACTCCATACCTGCGAGCAAATCCCTTTTTCTGCTAGCCAATCTGCGGCTTTTTCGACTTGCAATAAAATAGCACCACTGCCTAAAAGCTGAATGCAGTTTGCATTATTTTTTACGGCATCCCCAACCGTCTTGAGCAAATACATACCGCGACGAATACCCTCTTCTGCACCTTCTGGCATCGCTGGGTGATTATAGTTTTCATTCATAGTGGTGATGTAATAAAAAACTTTTTCTTTTTTCTCATACATACGATGTAAGCCATCTTGCATGATTACCGCTAATTCATAACCATAAGTCGGATCATAGCTAACACAGTTAGGGATACTGGATGCCAGTATATGACTGTGGCCATCTTGATGCTGCAAACCTTCCCCGTTTAAGGTTGTGCGTCCTGATGTTGCACCGATCAAGAAACCTTGAGCCTGCATATCACCTGCAGCCCACGCTAGGTCTCCTATGCGCTGAAAACCAAACATAGAATAAAAAACGTAAACAGGCACCATGGCTAAACTATTGGTGCTGTAAGAGGTTGCTGCTGCCATCCAAGCCGCAAATGCACCTGCTTCGTTAATGCCTTCTTCTAAAATGCGACCTTTTTTATCTTCGCGGTAGTACATCATCTGGCCCGAATCAACAGGGTTGTAGAGCTGGCCTTCTGATGAATAAATACCTAGCTGGCGGAACATACCTTCCATTCCAAAAGTACGCGCCTCATCCGGTACAATCGGCACGACTCTCTCACCAAGAGACTTATCTTTTACGATCTGAGAAAGAATACGCACGAATGCCATGGTAGATGAAATTTCACGTTCGCCACTGCCATCAAGTTGTCCTTTAAAAGTAGACAATTCGGGTGCTTTCAATGCTTGCCACGTTTCGGTGCGCACAGGCATATAACCGCCAAGCTTTTCTCGCTGCTTGCGTAAATACACCATTTCAGGACTGTCTTCTGCTGGACGATAAAAAGGTAACTTTTCTAAATCTTCATCACGTATGGGCACATCAAAACGATCGCGAAAGGCTTTTAAGCTGTCAAAATCAAGCTTCTTGACAGAATGGCTTGGGTTTTGAGCTTCTGCTTCTGGCCCCATGCCATACCCTTTAACCGTATGAGCAAGAATAACCGTTGGCTGACCTTTATGATTCATCGCCTGTTGATAAGCTGCGAAGACTTTATACGGATCGTGACCCCCACGGTTTAACTTAAAGATATCTTCATCACTCATATCTTTGGTCAGCTCTTTTAACTCAGGGTATTTATTAAAGAAATGCTCGCGAGTATATTTTCCGCCTTTGGCTTTATAGTTTTGAAATTCGCCATCAACCGTTTCATCCATGCGCTTTTGCAGATAACCTTTGCGATCTTTTGCGAGTAACGGATCCCAAAAACGACCCCAGACGACTTTGATCACATTCCAACCAGCACCACGAAATGAGCTTTCTAATTCTTGAATGATTTTGCCATTACCCCTCACAGGACCATCAAGGCGCTGTAAGTTACAGTTCACAACAAAAATTAAGTTTTCTAATTTTTCTCGACCCGCAAGGGAAATAGCTCCTAAGCTTTCTGGCTCATCACATTCACCATCGCCGAGGAATGCCCACACCTTACGATCTTTACGCGGCACCAATTCACGAGCCGACATATAACGCATAAAATGCGCTTGATAGATGGCTTGTAGTGGGCCTAACCCCATAGACACCGTGGGAAACTGCCAGTAGTCAGGCATTAATTTAGGGTGTGGATAAGAGGATAAGCCTGGCTTTAGGGCTTCACGACGGAAAGACTCTAAATCTTTTTCATCAAAACGCCCTTCTAAATAAGAGCGCGCATAAATGCCCGGAGAAACATGACCTTGATAATAAATCAAATCGCCTAACGGCGATTCTTCACTGTCTGGATTTGGGGCGCGGAAAAAGTGATTAAAACCTACATCGTATAACGTTGCGCTAGATGCAAAACTTGAGATATGGCCACCAAGATCACCCGCATTTTCTTTGTTTGCGCGGCTCACCATCGCCAAAGCATTCCAGCGAATTAACGACCTTATTCTTCTTTCAATAAACAGATCCCCAGGCATGGGCGCTTCGGCTTCGGGGGGAATAGTATTTCGATAGGGAGTTTTCATTGCATAAGGCAATGGAGAGCCATTGCGGGTTGCGCGCTCAGCAATACGTTCTATTAAAAAGTGAGCACGTTCAAGACCTTCAGCCCGAATAACAGAATGAATAGCATCGACCCATTCTTTGGTTTCAATAGGATCGTCGTCTTGAGTCTCTTTATAGTCGTCCATAAAATCCTTATTCCTAATAGAATTATGCATATCTACAATTCAGTGTAGTTAAAGAATCAAGATACAAACAAATAAATTCTGACTAAGATGACAGGTTTTAGTTAAATTAGTCTAACTAATTTACATTTAAATCGTTGTAACACTTATGACATATTGGCATCTAAATAGAAATCATAAGTTGAGGGTGTTATTTATTAATGGCGAGCTTTTTCCATTGCTTGGCATAGTTGCTCAGTACCTATTAAAAAACGCGACGTTGGCCGTTGAAAAAGCTCAGGTAAAATATGATACAAATTATTTTTCTTCACCGCCTGTAACGTCGTGTACTGACGCCAATCATCTAACCATTCAGGACGCGCTTGGCCCATGCCACTGGCGACAATCACTTGCGGATCCTGAACTAGAATTGATTCAATACTGACTTGAGGATTTGTCATAGGCAAGTCGGAGAAAA
>JBNMPQ010000057.1:0-12319 GCA_051276935.1 Oleispira sp.
TCTTAATAATTTCACTGATTTCTGAAGGATTCAGCTGCTGCATGCTCTGTTCCTCTTACCCCATTTCGGTGGTTGTCGTTTAATACGTTTGTTTAAATCAATTTAAACCAATGGTTTCAGATAACTTGGCCAAGCGACCGCGAACTGATCCATCAATTACCATATCGCCAGCGCGAATAACTACGCCACCGATTAAAGACTTATCAATGCTGGTTGATAAAGCCACTTCACTATCTAATGCTTTGCTTAATTTATCAGCCAGTGTTTTCTCTACTGCGCTATCTAATTCGAATGCGCTGCTAACTTTTATGTCAGAGAACTTTTCTTGCTGAGATTTAAAGTCTTCAAATAGTTTCTGTACTTCAACTAAAAGCCCTAAACGTTTGTTATCGGCCATAACCGCAACAAAGTTTTTAACTTTACTGTCTAGTTCCTCACCGCACAGATCAATGACTAGTGCGGCTTTCTGTTCCGATGTCATTGTAGGAGAGTCTAAAGTCTCTTCTACTACAGACTGCTGTATTACACTCGCAGCGGCGGCTAGAGATGATGACCAAACATCAAGGTTCTTGCCAGTGCGAGAGTATTCAAAAGCTGCTTTTGCATAGGGACGAGCTAAGGTAATTGATTCTGCCATGCGATGTCTCTCTTAGAAGCTTCTTACAACTCGGCGGCTAATTTATTCACTAAATCATTGTGCGATTTAGCATTAATAGATTGCCCAAGAATTTTCTCTGCACCAGCAATTGCTAGAGCACCGACTTTACCGCGCAATTCTTCTTTTGCACGATTAGCTTCTTGTTCAATTTCCGCTTTCGCTGCCATGATGATGCGATCAGCTTCAACTTTCGCTTGCTCTTTAGCTTCGTCAACTAATTGTATTGCTCGCTTATTCGCTTGCTCAACTAATTCTGCTGCTTGCTTTTTAGCTTCCGTTAATTTCTCGCCAGCTTTTTTCTGTGCTAGTTCTAAATCTTTATCTGCACGTTCAGCAGCTTGGAGGCCATGAGCAATTTTTTCTTCTCGCTCTACCATAACCGCAATTAATGCAGGCCAAACAAATTTCGCACAAAACCAAACAAATACAAAAAAAGTAACTGTTTGTCCTATTAGTGTTAAATTAATGTTCACACCAATACCTCGTTAAAAATATGAATAGTATGATCTAATTAACCTGCAATAGCTGTTTGAAGACCTGGAGCTACAACAAAGATCAAGTACATTGCGATACCTACACCGATCATAGGAACAGCATCTAATAAACCAGCCATCAAAAACATTTTGCCTTGTAGAGCAGGGCCCTGTTCTGGCTGACGAGCAGCACCTTCAAGTAACTTTCCACCTAGATTTCCAAAACCAATAGCGGTTCCTAAGGCGGCAAAACTGATAATAATTGCGCTTGCAATATAAACTAAACTTACTGCTTCCATCATCTTCTCCTACAAAGTGATTTTAATTTAAAAAAATAAAACAAAGGTCATCATTAATTATTAGTGTTCATCGTGATTATCGTGCGCCATTGCCATATAGACAGTAGTTAACACCATAAACACAAATGCTTGAAGAGTAATAACAAGAATATGGAAAACTGCCCATGCCCACTGTAATACACCTGCAAACAACCCTAATAAGAATCCTGCGCCAAACATAATGGCTATCAATATAAATATCATTTCACCTGCATAAAGGTTTCCGAATAAACGCAGACCTAAAGAAATGGGTTTTGCCACCAAAGAAATAAACTCTAAAGTAAAGTTTACTAAGATAAGGATGGGGGCTAGCAATATACCCCAACCTTTTGTGGGTGGCTCAAACGGATGAAAGGTAAGCTCTTTAGCAAAACCCAACACACCCTTACTTTTAATACTGAAAAATATAAGCAGAATAAACACGCCTATAGCTAAACCTAGCGTTGCATTTGGGTCAGTGGTGGGAACAACTTTGAAGTAAAAATGAGGATCACCTGCAATTTTTGCGGCAGCAAGGGGGAGCCAATCAACGGGGATTAAATCCATTAAGTTCATCAAGAAAACCCAGCAAAAGATGGTTAAGCCCATAGGAGCCACCATTGGATTTTTGTAATGAAACATATCTTTTACGGTAGAGTCTACGAAACTTACTATAACCTCAACAAAGCTTTGCAATCCTTTCGGTACTCCTGCAGTAGCTCTTTTAGCAGTAAGATGGAAAACAAACAAGAAGAGGGCGCCGAGAAATATTGACCAACCCAAGGTATCTACATGAACAGCGGTAAAGCCCATGTCTTTTGCTTCTTGAGGGTTGTGTGCAGACACCCAAGAAGACTCGGTAAGAACTTCAGTAATAACTTCGCCGTCGTAGCGAGTATAGCCTTCTGGCAATTTACCGTAAGTCCAGTTTTGTAAATGATGTTGAATATATTCTATTGAAGTCTGTCCGCCAGCCATACTATCTACTTGCCTTAGGTGTTCGTGTATTTTTATTAAATACGCTTTTTGGTTTTACCGCATCAATCATTTGATTGTTGCGAGCTGTATCCATTGTAAAACAGTAAATGCAATATAAGCACTAAACAGCATTAACACGTCCAATGGCCTAACTAGCGTAAACGCAACTGCGAAACCTACGCCAGATAATAAAAACTTACCCATCTCACCACGATAAAAGCTCAATAGCATTTCTCGTGCTGCATGAGCGCCCTTAAAGCGAAACGCGTAAAGGGCGAAGTACATGTTGGGTATGAGAAAAATCATTCCCCCAATCAGTACCGAGTAATCTAGTTTGGCTTTCACCCAACTCACTATCAACATTGCCACTATCATAAGAATGAATTGTTGCAGCCAGATGATAACAAGGTGCTTTAGTGTAAGTTGACCCGAACCCAGGCGACCTTTCAAAACAGGTTTTACGACTGGTTTATTCGTTTTGATGGTTTGATTACCCAACATTACAGCATCTTTGCCTTCTCATTTTACGCGTTACCGTAAAAAAGGATATGACTTTGAAGTAAAAACCACTTACATCACACTGACTAAAGAAAAAACAGCTTAGATGAAGCGAGCGCAAGTATAGGGACTTGGTTAAAAGTATTCAATACTTAATGTCACTTACTAGGATTGTTCACAACCAAGATGATGCAAAATACCATCTAACTCGTCTAAACTATTGTATTTTAAAATCAACTTTCCTTTGCCTTTTGCGCTGTGTTGCAGCATAACCGGGACACCAACCTTTTCAGAAATCCCTTGCTCCAACTTTTCCAGATCTGGGTTGTAAAGTTTTTCTTGTTCTTTAGGCTTGTTAATTTCTTCCTGTGTTCGGCGTACTAGTGCTTCTGTTTGGCGAACAGATAAGCTTTTCGCGACAACTTCGCTAGCAATTGTACATTGCTTGTCGTTACTTAAACTTAACATAGCCCGTGCATGCCCCATTTCTATATCGCCGTGTTCCAGCAGCTTTTTAACCTCTTCATCCAATGATATTAAGCGTAATAAATTGGTAACTGCCGTTCTCGATTTGCCTACCGCTTCTGCTACTTGCTGATGGGTTAACTCAAATTCATCCTGTAAACGCTTTAATGCTATGGCTTCTTCTAGAGGATTGAGATCTTCGCGTTGAATATTTTCGATCAACGCCATTGCAATGGCAGCTTCGTCTGACACATGACGAATAACTGCTGGTATTTTATCAAGACCCGCTAACTGACAAGCACGCCAGCGGCGCTCACCCGCAATAATTTCATATTTATCGTTAGAAATAGGGCGGATAACTATCGGCTGCATCACCCCCTGAGCCTTGATTGATGCGGATAACTCTTCTAAGGCTTCTTGGTTTATATGGCGGCGAGGCTGATATTTACCTCGCTGAATCAATTCAACAGGCACGTATTTAAGCTGCTCATCTCTATCTAAATCAGGAGATTGCACCTGCTCAATGGCATCCTTTACCGTTGGCGCTTGCTCTTTATTGTGTTTGATATTTGCTGTTCCGGCGTCTAATAACGCACCTAAACCACGCCCCAAGCCTTTTCTTCGTGTTGCCATGCTTTTTGTTCCCGTAAATAGTGCTTTTAAATATGCGCTCTTAAACCTAAATACCGCTGTTGAATCTACTGTGGCCGTCTAAGATGCGGAATCTAAAGCGTTTTTCACTTTTTTAGACTGCACCCGTAGGGTGGCTACGACAAGCCGAAAAAAGCAAACAATCACTTTATATTCTGCATCTTAGCCAACCTTATTTATACGGATGTAATATATGCTGGTTTTGCAGGAGCAAAAAACCTGTCGCAACAATATAACTGCGGTATTTAGGTTAAATGCTGATGCGTGTTTACACTGCTTCTTTTTGTTTACTTCTTTCGCTACGACGAACAAACTCACCCGCTAATGCTAAATAAGCTACCGCGCCTTTTGATTGCCTGTCGTAAACTAGTGCGGGTTGGCCAAAGCTTGGCGCTTCAGCTAAGCGAATATTACGCGGTATGCACGTTTGATAAAGTTTATCGCCAAAATACTCTTTTAATTGATCCGATACATCGTTAGTCAGTGTGCTACGCGGATCGTACATGGTACGCACAATCCCCTCGACGGATAGGCGTGGATTGAGCTCTTGTTGAATCTGGGTAATCGTTTTTATTAATGCTGATATACCTTCTAGAGAATAGTATTCGCACTGCATAGGAATAATCACCCCCTCACAAGCGACTAGCGCATTAAGGGTAAGCATGTTCAGGGAAGGGGGGCAGTCAATTAGAATATAGTCATATTGGTCTTTTATGAGCTCAATCGCATTACGTAACCTAAATTGTTTTTCGGTTAGTTCTAACAACTGAACTTCTGCTGCGGTTAAATCTTCATTCGCGGCGACCACAGAAAAGTGTCCACTAGGTGATGGCTGCCTAACATCAGTGATGCTGCAATCCTCAATTAACACGTCATATATTGATAGCGGCACAGCGCTTTTATTAATACCACTTCCCATGGTGGCATTACCTTGTGGATCGATATCGATGAGTAAGACGCGCTTTTTAATTGCCACCAATGATGCCGCTAAGTTCACGCAGGTTGTTGTTTTACCTACGCCGCCTTTTTGATTTGCAATTGCATATATTTTATTCACTACTGCCTCTCTGTTTTGGCGACTAATGTGTTCGCAGCTATCACTACTATATATATTCTCTTATTATATTGGCAATTATTTATTGTTATCTGCCAACGGTTAAGATGAGTAACACCTATGCTATTGGGTTTAACACCAATAAATGCCGTTCACCACCAACATTCGGTACTGTCAATGGATAAAAGGCATCGACAATAGCGTGTTTTTCACATTCCCTCAATTCATTTTCTGGGTATAAACCCTTCATTGCCCATAATCGTCCATCGGGTTGCAACAAATGTCTGGTACCTTTCACCATATCGTAAAGACTCGCAAACGCTCGACTCACGACGATATTAAAAAGTACACTCGGCTGATAAGACTCTACTCGTGTATTTTCAATAAACACGTTATTTAGCGATAATTGTGTTTTTACTTGGAATAAAAAACGGGTTTTTTTCCCGTTGCTATCAAGCAATACCATATCAATTTCAGGAAAAATAATCGCTAAAGGAATCCCCGGTAAACCACCGCCCGTACCCACATCAATCATCCTTTTAATTTTTGATGCGGAATGTTCAGCAGACCTTTTCATTGTTTTTTCTAAATGCGGGACCAACACCAAACTATCGAGTAGATGTTTTTCAACCATCACTAGAGGATCACGAATAGCGGATAGATTATAAGCCTTATTCCATTTAACAAAGGCACTAAGATAATCTATTAAAAGCGTGATTTTTTTATCACCTACTACTATCTGCATCTTCGTTAATCCATCACGAAGTAATTCTTCACATTTTTTTTCGTCTATCACGTGTTATTCTTTTTTGGGTTTATGGCTAAATGGCTAAGGCTATAAATAAATAACTGCCGATAAAATTGATTATGCGGTTGTCGATTTTATTTTACGCAATAATCCGCGTTTTTTTAGATATACCAGCAAAAGTGAAATTGCCGCAGGGGTAATCCCTTGTATTCGCGAGGCACGACCTAAGTTTTCTGGTCGCAATTCAATTAGTTTTTGTTTTGCCTCGTTTGATAACCCTTCAACGGTTGAATAATCAAAATCAATGGGAAGCGGGGTTTCTTCATGTTGAATTAAACGCTTCACCTCTTCCTCTTGACGCTGAATATATCCAGCATATTTTGCACTAATCTCTATTTGCTCTGCGACTTGTGGGCTCACTATTTCTTCTTGTGAAAATAATGGTGCTATATCGCTATATTTTAATTCTGGGCGTTTTAATAAATCCATTAAGTTATATTCACGTGTCAACGGTGTTTGAGTTTTTTCTGCTAAAGCATCCGCTTGCTCGCTATTGGCTTGTACCCAGGTGGTTTTTAAACGTTGCTCTTCTTTAAGGATCGCTTCTTTTTTTTCATTAAACGCTTGCCAACGAACATCATCTATTAATCCTAGTTCGCGGGCTTTTTCAGTTAACCGTAAATCGGCATTGTCTTCACGTAATAATAAACGATGTTCTGCTCGGCTAGTAAACATACGGTAAGGTTCTTGTGTACCCATGGTAATTAAGTCATCAACCATTACGCCGATATAAGCTTGATCACGACGAGGGCACCATGACTCTTTTTCTTGTGATCGTAAACCCGCATTTAATCCTGCGAGTAAACCTTGTGCGCCAGCTTCTTCATAACCCGTCGTGCCATTTATTTGCCCAGCAAAAAACAATCCATTGATACAACGTGTTTCTAAGCTAGATTGTAAGTCTTGCGGATTAAAAAAATCATACTCTATGGCATAACCCGGTCGCATAATATGTGCGTTTTCAAAACCTTTAATTGAACGAACCAATGCGAGTTGTACATCAAAAGGCAAGCTAGTTGATATGCCATTTGGATAAAGTTCGTGGGTATATAAACCTTCTGGTTCTATAAAAATCTGATGGCTGTCCTTATCCGCAAAACGATTGACCTTATCTTCAATAGATGGACAGTACCGAGGACCAACACCTTCAATAACACCGGTATACATCGGCGAACGATCCATGCCGGTACGAATTATATCGTGGGTTTGTTGGTTGGTGTAAGTAATCCAGCAGCACACTTGCTCAGGATGATCCTCTACCTTGCCCATATAGGACATCACCGGTAATGGCGTATCACCCCATTGTTCTTGCAGCTGGCTAAAGTCGACTGATTTTGCATCAATACGGGGAGGTGTGCCCGTTTTTAAGCGGTTCACTCGTAATGGAAATTCTCGTAAGCGATCTGCTAAGGCTATAGAGGGAGGATCTCCAGCACGGCCGCCAGAATGATTCTCTAAACCAATATGAATTTTTCCACCCAGAAATGTACCGGCTGTTAATACCACTGACGAAGCATAAAATTTGAGCCCCATCTGTGTAACGACTCCTTTTACGGTATCGCCTTCAACAATTAAATCATCGACAGATTGCTGGAATATTTGTAAATTTTCTTGGTTTTCTAAAATTTCTCTAATGGCTGCTTTGTATAACACCCTATCTGCTTGCGCACGTGTAGCGCGTACTGCAGGCCCTTTACGGGAGTTTAATACTCGAAATTGGATGCCGCCTTTATCTGTTGCTTTTGCCATAGCACCACCCATGGCATCAATCTCTTTAACTAAGTGACTTTTACCTATACCACCAATAGCAGGGTTACACGACATCTGCCCTAATGTCTCGATGTTATGAGAGAGCAACAGGGTGGAGCACCCCATACGTGCCGCGGCTAAACATGCTTCTGTTCCAGCATGACCGCCGCCGATAACAATAACATCGTAATGATGAGGATAATTCATAACTATTTTATATCGTCTTAAAAGTGGTATTTTGCTTACACATCAACTAATTAACCAATATAACGAATTAGAAAGTTATATTTTGATGAAGGAGTTGTTATTTTATGAGCCAAAATAAAAAGGTCGCCAGTATAAGGATTTATTGTTAATTGAGCAAAAGATGTTCGATAAATAAACAATATCAATTAAAAGCTAAAAATAACAGGCTCGTTAATATTTAAACGATAATTAAAGATTACTTTCTTTATATGAAGATAATCCGAGGTTTATAGTTCTATTCATATACTATTACTATAGATGTTATTATTACTCAGCCTATTTTCTGTTGAAAACCCTATATTTATCATATAAAACATGTACTTATGCCAAGTATAAGTACATTAAAAAAACGCCATTATATTGCTCACTAACTGATAAAATAGGGCAAATAAGTCAAAATAACTATCATCTATTTAGTGTCTAAATTCTAGATGCCGGTTTTACCCCGTTTAGATCAGTGGATATCCACACATACTGCTCTTTTTTATATACAGGGCAATCTCCCTCGCGCATTAAAACTTATAAATTGTTTGTATATCAATGTATTATCGTTGAAACCTGTGAATAGTTGTTAATAAGTTATTGTAACTGAACAAACTAACTGTATTTTTGTGGATAAGATATGGTTTTTTTGTGGGTAACTGTGTTAAATGTAGATGTGAATGTTTATATTTGAAATATAACAAGGATAGTTTGGAAAGCACAGATGGATAAATAAAAATTAATTGAATCAAAAAGGAATGTAGGTTACTAGAGAAAATGACGTAGGTTGATAGTTTTTGTTACTTACCAATGCAAAAGCTAGAGAAGATCTTCCCTAATAGGTCGTCAGCACTGACATCACCAGTGATCTCCCCTAGGTGTTGTTGTGACAGGCGTAAATCTTCGGCTAATAGTTCGCCTGCCCCATGTTTTAGCTGTCGTGTACCATGCTCTAAGGCATCTTCTGCACGGGATAAAGCGTCTAAGTGGCGGCGTCTAGCAGTAAACCCACCCTCGGCGGTATTACTATAGCCCATTACCGACTTAAGATGATCGACTAGTAAATTAATGCCTTCGCCAGTTTTGGCAGATAAATAGGTTATAGGGATATCATTAAAGCATGTTGAATGAGGGGTAATACCCACTTGGTCAATTTTATTACAAATAACAGATATTCGTGAATAGTCGATATTCTTAGCACTATTTTCGTTAATAAACTGTTCTATCGCTGAGTGTATATCTTTATTTTTTGATGCATCAATAAGCAGCAGTAATCGATCTGCCTGCTGTATTTCAGTCCAGGCACGCTCAATACCTATTTGCTCAACAATATCATCACTATGGCGTAAACCGGCAGTATCAATAATATGTAAAGGCATACCATCAAGGTGAATATGCTCACGCAAGACATCTCTAGTAGTACCAGCAATATCGGTGACAATAGCGGTTTCTTTTCCCGCTAAAGCATTTAATAAGCTCGATTTTCCGGCATTGGGTTTACCAGCAATAACCACTTTCATACCTTCGCGTACCAACACCCCTTGCTTTGCTTGCACAAAAACATCACTCAGCTGCTGCTTTATTGTATTCAGCTGTTGGCTAATATGGGTGTCTTGGAGAAAATCAATTTCTTCTTCTGGGAAATCAATAGCGGCTTCTACATACATGCGTAGATGAGTGAGCTGTTCCACCAACGCATGTATCTTGCTAGAAAAAGCCCCTTGTAAGCTGTTGAGGGCGTTACGCATAGCTTGTTCAGAGCTAGCGTCAATTAAATCAGCAATCGCTTCTGCTTGAGTTAAATCCATTTTGTCGTTTAAAAACGCACGCTCAGAAAATTCACCCGGTAGAGCTAGACGAATATCATAACGAGTAATAATACGCAGTAATTGATCAAGAACAATAGGGCCACCATGGCCATGGAGCTCAACGACATCTTCACCAGTAAAGGAATGGGGATTAGGAAAGAATAAGCAGATTCCCTGATCTACAATGGAGTGGTGATCAGGGTCAATAAAATTGCCGTAATGGGCATAACGCGGAACGAGGATATGTTGGCTAATTTTTTCGCCAATAGCTAAAGCGCTATTACCAGATATACGAATAATACCGACACCACCACGTCCAGGCGCGGTAGCAATGGCGGCAATGGTGTCAGTATTGCCAGTGTAATTTTCGGTTGTTTTCGCTATGTCCGACAAGAAGCTAGTCCTCAGCTTCGATCCTACGAGTAATAATATACTGCTGGATAATGGATAAGGTGTTATTTGTGACCCAGTAAACGACTAAACCAGCAGGGAACCACAAAAACATAAAGGTAAATGCGACAGGCATCCATTTCATTATTTTTGCTTGCATAGGATCTGGAGGCGTTGGGTTAAGCCTTTGTTGAATAAACATAGTTAAGCCCATCACTAATGGGAATACGAAGTATGGGTCTTTGACCGATAAATCAGTAATCCACAAGGTAAACGGAGCATGGCGTAACTCAACACTTTCCATTAGTACCCAATATAAAGAAATAAACACCGGCATTTGAATCAATATAGGTAAACACCCACCCATCGGATTCACTTTTTCGGTTTTGTACATCTTCATCATTTCTTGGGACATTTTTTGTTTGTCATCGCCAAAGCGTTCTTTTAATAGCGCCATCTTAGGGGATAACTTACGCATTCTCGCCATTGAACGATAGCTGATGGCAGAAGGGTAGAAAAAGACCATCTTAATAAATAAGGTTAATACAATAATAGACCAACCCCAATTACCCACCACATCGTGGATCATAATAAGGATATGGAAAATAGGCTTAGCAATCCACCATAAAAATCCAAAATCAATAGTGAGATCAAGATAAGGCGCAATCATTTCTAAGCGGTCAATATCTTTTGGCCCCACATAAAAGCCCGCAGACATCGTTCCTGTTTGGCCTGCAGCAACAGTCGTAGCAGGAGTTGAAAAGCCGAGTAAATATAAATCGTTATTGCCTAACTTACGTAATGAAAAACGGTTGTTGGTTTCGCTATTAGGAATCCATGCGCTGATAAAGTAGTGTTGAACCATGGCGACCCAGCCACCAGTAAAGGTAAATTCTTCTTTGTTATCATCCAACTCGGAGAATTTAATTTTTTTGTAGTTATCGTCAGGAGTACTAGTTGCAGCACCTAAATAGGGGTGGACACCTACACCAGAATCAGCTGTTGCAATGGGTTCGTGGCTGTCACGTTTAATTTGACCGTATAAATTACCTTGCCAATCTGTTGATGTTTGATTGTTGATTTCATAAGTTAGGTTGATCAGATAATCGCCACGAGTAAATGTAAATCGTTTGGTGATTAACGTGCCGTTTTGCTCATAATTTAAATCTACGCTTAGCGTATCTTCGGTGTCTATTAATGTGTATTTATTTTTACTAGTTGTAAAAAGAGGGCGACCATCGGCTGAATCGGTAGCATTAATGCCAATAATTCCACTCTGTGCCACATAAGTTGTATCTGCAGTGCGATTTAATAAGATGTAAGATTCATCACCACCTAAACGAACTTTATGTTTTGTTAGCGCGACTTGTACGATATCGCCACCCAATTTGTCTATCTGTAAATCAAACGAATCTGTAATAATATGAATTAAACGATCATTGTTAGTAGAAGCGTTTGTAGTTGTATTGCTAGAAATAACAGGTACAGCAGAGGCAGCATTCTGTTTTGGTGGTGAAGGGAATTCAGAATCGGTGCCGGCTGTCTGATTAATAACGTCGGCAGAAGGAATAACGACATCATTTGGAATAGTGGTTACAGCGGTATTTTTTTGTTGATCAAGTTCGAGTTGCTGTTCCTTACGAAAGCTACTCCATTCAAATATCAGTAAAAACACTAAAACAAAAATTGCTGATAAGTAAGCGGTGCGTTGCCAATCCATCTTCATGTTGTACGTCTTCTTTATAATGTATTAATAGGGGTATTAAATTTTATATTAATTGTGTGTATGGTTTTTATCGTCAGGTACTAAGTCGATACCCCCTTCATGCCAAGGGTGACATTTGCCTAATCGCTTTATGCTGAGCAGGCTTCCTTTAATAAAGCCAAAGCGTTGATATGCGGTTTCAGCATACTCTGAGCAGCTAGGATAAAAGCGACATCGTGGACCGATTAAGGGACTAATGGCATATCGATAAAAGGCAATTAACCCTAATACTGACCACAATAGGCAACGATTTATGGTTGATAAGACTGTGTTTTTTTTTGAATTCGCAACCATTGCTTCTCTACCATTGACCTTATTTCGGCGCTGTCCATCTCACCCAAGCCTCTTCGGGCAAGCACTATAGCATCTATTCCTTGTTTTTGGCGTGGCAGGTGGCGAAAACTTTCTCTAATAATTCGCTTAATACGGTTGCGGTGAACGGCTAAACGGACATTTTTTTTGGCAATGACTAAGCCA
>JBNMPQ010000058.1:0-12251 GCA_051276935.1 Oleispira sp.
CATCGTGACCAGGTGCTTGTGCGATCAGTTTGCCTTGGTCTTGCCAGTGTTTGCAGTGGTCTAATAAACCTTGTTGTGCACGTTTATCAATCACTGGGCCACAATCGGTTGCATAGTATTCAGGATTACCCACTGCAAAACGCTGCAATGCGCCGTTAATTAACTCGATCACACGATCAGCAATATCATCTTGCACGTATAAAACACGTAATGCAGAGCAACGCTGGCCAGCACTGGAAAAAGCAGAAACCATCACGTCGGCAACGACTTGCTCTGGCAAGGACGTTGAATCCACAATCATAGCGTTCTGGCCACCGGTTTCTGCAATAAAAGTGGGTATTGCATCTTCGCGTTGCGCCAAGGTCCGATTGATATGCTTTGCGGTGGGGGTTGATCCGGTAAAAACGATACCGACTAAGCGCTCATCGCTTAATAACGCATCACCTATCGTCGCGCCCGCACCGGGTAAAAAGTGCAACACATTGCCAGGAATACCGGCTTGATGCATAAGCTCAATCGTACGCCCTGCGATTAAAGACGTTTGTTCTGCAGGTTTCGCTAATACGCAGTTGCCAGCCACCAGAGCAGCACTGATTTGGCCTAAGAAAATAGCCAACGGGAAGTTCCAAGGACTGATGCAAAGGAATGTGCCACGACCCGCGTAATAGTGCTCGTTACTTTCACCCGTAGGCCCCGGCAATAATGTTGGGCTCGACATATCTTGGCGAGCTTGATGTGCGTAATAACGACAGAAATCAACCGCTTCACGAATCTCATCAATACCATCTTGCAGTGTTTTACCCGCTTCACGAGTACACAGAGCGATTAATTCTGCGGTATGTTGCTCTAATAAATCTGCGGTACGGTCTAAGCAGGCTGCGCGTTCAATAACGGGTGTTTGATTCCAGTTAAACCATGCTTGATCTGCGCTTTTTAATGCTTGTTGAGCGTGTTCTGCTGTCGCCCAATGAAGCTCACCAACGGTTTTATCAGTATTGTAAGGGCTGCGAATTAAGTGAACCTCTTGAGTCTCATCGTTAACTGCTTTGCCATCGATAAGCGGTTGAAATTTCCACTGGGTTTCTGAAAATTGCTGCACGTCAGCCAATAATGGAGCGCGTTCAAACTCAACCGCGAGATTGTAGCCTTGGGAATTCCGGCGCTGACCATGCTCGATCGGCGTAAACAATTCTCCTGGGCGAGGGATTTTTAAATTGCGATAAATACCATGTCGCTGAGCTTGAGCTATGGGTGAAATAATCAAATCAGTGACTGGCGTATTCGCATCGACTAATCGATGAACAAAAGAAGAGTTCGCGCCGTTTTCTAAAAGACGGCGCACTAAATACGGCAGTAAATCTTTATGAGCGCCAACCGGTGCATAAATGCGCACATTAATATTGTGTTCGTTTATTAAAGTATCGTAAAGGGCATCGCCCATGCCATGTAGGCGTTGGAATTCAAAATCACGAGTCGGATTCATCGCCGCCATTTCAATCAAGGCGGCAACCGTATGCGCATTATGGCTAGCAAATTGTGGATAAATACAGTTGTCAGTGGCCTCGCTTAGTAAATAACGAGCGCACGCCATGTAGGAAACATCCGTATTTTCTTTACGTGTAAAAACAGGGTAATCAGCCAATCCCAGTTGTTGAGCGTGCTTTATTTCGGTATCCCAGTACGCCCCTTTAACCAAACGAACAGGGATTTCGTCTCCTTGCTCCCGCGCAAGACTGGTTAAATAGCCTAAAACAGGTAGAGCACGTTTTGAATACGCTTGAACAACCAAGCCAAACAACCCCCAGCCTCTTACTTCTGGGTGATGATAAAGTTTTGCGAACAAACGCAACGATAACTCTAAACGATCCGCTTCTTCTGCATCGATCGTAATGGCAATATTCAGTTGGCGTGCTTCTTTAATTATAATTAAAACACGCTTATACAGCTCATCCATGACGGCCGCTTGATGGGCTTCTTCATAACGAGGAAACAGCGCAGACAGTTTAATTGAAATACTGGGTTGAGGGCGATCTTCACGCCAAGAATCGTGACTGTTAGCTAGGCTGCGGATAGCACTTAAATAAGATTCGAAATACGCCTCGGCATCAGAATCGGTAAATGCGGCTTCACCCAGCATATCAAATGAATACGTGTAGCCTTTTGCTCGATAGCTTTTACTGTGTTTAATCGCTTCTTCAATAGTGCGACCGAGGACAAACTGTTTACCCATAATGCGCATGGCTTGATGCATCGCGCTACGAATTACGGGCTCACCCGCACGCTTAACTAAGCGAGATAATAAATTAGCCGGTGTTTTATTTTTGCCACCAACACCCACCACCTTACCAGTAAGCATCAGCCCCCAGGTTGATGCGTTCACTAATAATGATTCTGACTTGCCTAAATGTTCATTCCATTCAGCGTCTGATAGTTTGTCGCGAATTAACGCATCGGCGGTATCGGCATCAGGAATGCGCATTAAGGCTTCCGCCAAGCACATTAAGATAACACCTTCTTCATTATCTAAGCTGTATTCTTGCAGCAGCTTATCAACCGCATGAGCGATGTCGCCTTGCTTGCGAATGTTATCAATTAATAATCGAGCCCGATTTTCTGTTTTATAGCGAATTTCTTGATTAGGCTCGGCCAATAAACACAGTTCTGGCATTAACTCATCTTCATCAACCGCATAATGATTCACAATGCGTTCAAACCACTGGCTACTAGAAATTGTTAGTTCGCTCTCGGCGAGCATTTTACTGGCATCAAATGTATTCATTCGGTGCTCCTGAAGGAGGGTTGAGCAATAAAAAAACAATAGCGATAACGTGGTAACCGTTATCAATAATTTGGATGTGAGATTAACTATAGAGGGCTTATAAGAATTTTAATTGTAATAAAATCCCGAGTTTTTGTTAAAAACTCTTTATTGATAGGCTATGACGCTCTTTTCGGATTTGTCCGGGGGAAGTATTCAGCTTTGCTTTAACGACATGGTTTAGCGCACTCTGGTTTGTAAAACCACTATCGGCCGCAATTTGAGCGATGGTTAAGTCAGAATTACGCAATAACCAAATGGCTCTTTCTGTGCGTTGCTGAACAATGTATTGATGAGGGGTAAGCCCTTTTAATTGACGAAAGCGCAAATGAAACTGGCTATTACTCATATGGCAAAAAGTGGCCAATGCATCGACACTTATTTTTTCGGCTAAATTTTGTAAAATATATTCATTCAGGCCTTTAATGTTTAACCGTGAGTCTTTTGTAAGCAAAGGCTCAGGTTGCTGCAAGCGGTGCTGCAAACTGAATAAGATTAAACTGATAACATGAGGCTGAAGTGCTGCATTATTTTGTAAGGTTATTTCATCACTGAGTGCGGATATGAGCTTAACAAGTTGACTGTCGAGCAATAGAAACTTCGCTTGCTGAAAAATAAATTGCATTAATGGTCGATCAATACTGTCGTCGCTGGGATCAATGTCAATGACGAGTACGCGATTTTGATTAACGCCTTGAAATGAATGAAAACAACCACTGGGAATTAAACAAGCATGATTACTCTCTAAGGTAATTGTTTGCTGTTGGTTAAGCTGTACGCGAATCTGACCACTAAGACCAAGAATAAGCTGGTGGTGAGCATGACTGTGCTGCTCCCATTCGCTATTTATTTCTTCAATACGGCCATCAGCAGATTCAGGCATAAGTAATCGTGATTCCTAGGTCAATTAAAATAGCGTTCATCGACGATAACCTACTTTTGTCGCGCTTAAACCTTTTATAGACATTAATAGGGTTTTTTTGGCCGTAAGGCCCCCGCGGCGTTGAAAATTGAGTTAAAAAGCAATAAAAAAGCCCGCGCTAGAACTCTCTAGGGCGGGCTTTTTACACACAGTCGATTTACTTACCAATAGACTGATTTATAAACGACTTATTTGTACACAGGCAATGTGTCACACAAAGCAACAACCTTCGCTTGAACTTCTTTTTCAACCGCTTCTGAACTGCCGCTTTCTAAAGCCGCAAGAATGTCACAGATCCAGTTACCAAGCTGAATACACTCAGCTTCTTTAAAACCACGGCTGGTTATCGCAGGGCTGCCGATACGCAGACCTGAGGTCACAAAAGGAGAGCGAGGATCGTTAGGAACAGAGTTCTTGTTCACAGTGATGTTGGCGCGGCCTAGGGCTGCATCCGCGTCTTTACCTGTGTATTCCTTATCGATAAGGTCGACTAGGAACAAGTGATCGTCAGTACCACCGGAAACGACTTTAATACCACGGCCAATAAAGGTCTCAGCCATGGCTTGTGCGTTTTTAACAACCTGCGTTTGATATTCTTTGTAATCATCGCTCATTGCTTCTTTGAAACACACCGCTTTAGCAGCGATTACATGCATCAAAGGGCCACCTTGGGATTCAGGGAATACCGCAAAGTTAAGCTTTTTGTTTAGCGCTTCGTCGTCATTGGCTAAGATCAAACCACCACGTGGGCCACGGAGCGTTTTGTGAGTTGTCGTCGTTACAACATCAGCAATGCCAACAGGAGATGGGTAAACACCTGCAGCGACTAAGCCTGCAATGTGAGCCATATCAACAAATAAGTAAGCACCAACCATATCGGCGATGTCACGGAAACGCTGCCAATCAACGATTCGGCTATACGCAGAGAAACCAGCAATGATCATTTTTGGCTTATGTTCTTTGGCCAATGCTTCAACTTGGTCGTAATCAATTTCGCCCGTTGCGGTGTTTAAACCATATTGAATAGGGTTATAAATACGGCCAGAGAAAGAAACAGAAGCACCGTGAGTCAAGTGACCGCCGTGAGCCAGGCTCATACCTAAAATGGTATCACCAGGCTTACACAATGCCATAAAAACTGCGCCGTTGGCTTGTGAACCCGAGTGAGGCTGAACGTTGGCGAATTTTGCACCAAACAATTCTTTAGCACGATCGATCGCAAGTTGTTCGATCACATCAACGTGTTCACAACCGCCGTAGTAACGCTTGCCAGGGTAACCTTCAGCGTACTTATTAGTAAGCTGAGAACCTTGGGCTTCAATTACACGAGGGCTAGTATAGTTTTCAGAAGCGATAAGCTCAATGTGGTGCTCTTGGCGAGCGTCTTCAGCTTTCATTGCTTCCCATAAGACTGGGTCAAAATCGGCAATATTCATATCACGGCTAAACATACGGAGATTCCTCGTATAAGGGTTCTGATTAAATCAGATAAGATAATTTATGGGGCGCATTCTACATCAAAGTAGAGGGACTGACACATGAAAAGCTGTCATAAAGAGTATGACTGTTCTTCACTAAGGCTAATTGTTGTGAAAAAGAAGACAACCTGATTAATTGGTTAGGTTTTAATAATGAGATTATAGCTTTTTTATGTCTCACTAATTGCCCTTGTTAATCAATTTAACCAAGGCACTGTCGGGTATTGGCTTGCTAAAGTAAAAGCCTTGTACTTCTTCACATTGAACTTGTTGTAAAAATTCCAACTGTTCTTTTGTCTCCACGCCTTCTGCAATGACCCCTAAACCTAAGTTATGAGCCATTGAAATGATTGTTCGAGTAATTTGAGCGTCGTCATTATTACCGGGCAAGTTACGAATAAAGCTCTGGTCGATTTTTAACGTATCAACAGGGAATTGTTTTAAATAGTTTAGAGACGAATAGCCAGTACCAAAATCATCAATCGCCATACGCACACCCATGGCGCGCAACCGAGTTAAGACATCGAGTGTATGATCTAAATTATCGATTAATATACTTTCAGTAAGCTCTAATTCAAGCTGGCTAGCATCAATTGAACTCTCAGTAATCACCTCTTTTACTAGATCAATAAAACCAGGCTGTTTAAACTGACGCGCTGAAACATTAACCGCAATACGATTAACAGAAATACCATTTTTTTGCCATTTAGCCATATCGCTGCACGCTTGGCGTAACACCCATTCTCCGATTGGAATAATCAGTCCAGTATCTTCAATAATAGGAATGAAGTAACTCGGAGGAATCATTCCTTTGGTCTTATGATGCCAGCGCAATAGTGCTTCAACACCTTGCATCGCGCAGTCAGCAGCAGCGTATTGTGGCTGATAGTAGAGCTCTAATTCACCACGATCAATGGCATAACGTAAATCGTTTTCCATTTCTAATAATTCAACGGCTTTTTTATTCATTTGCTCATCAAAGAATTGAACATTATTGCGGCCATCATCTTTTGCGTGATACATGGCCATGTCAGAATTCTTTAATAGCTCTGTTACGGTTGTGCCATCGTCTGGGAATATTGCAATACCCAGACTTGCCGTTAAAAACAATTCTTTTTGTTCAATAAAAAAGGGTTGTTGTAAAGAATGTAATATCCGTTCTCCAACCTTGATCGCAGTATTAGCGGCATTATCTGAATTTCTTTGATCACTCAGGGCAATGGTAAATTCATCCCCACCCATACGAGATACTAAGTCTTGCTTTTTAATGCAATTATGCAATCGATTGGCTACTTCTTTTAATACGAGGTCGCCAGCAGGATGCCCCATGGAGTCATTAATAGGTTTAAAACGATCTAAATCTAAAAATAGAACTGCGATGCACGTATTGGCTTTGCCAGCAGAGATAACCATCTTATCTAAGCGCTCATACATCTGTGTGCGATTCGGCAGGCCAGTGAGCGGGTCAAAATAGGCAAGGTTATGAATTCGGCGTTCAATCACTTTACGTTCAGTAATATCTGAAATAATAATAATTAAGTTTTGAACTTTCCCCGAGCGGCTGCGGGTGACAGAGATACCCGTCCAGCTAGCACGTTCTTCGCCATTCTTTCGTAGATAATGAACTTCACCTTGCCAATAACTATCTTTAGTAATTGCCTCGCCAACCTCTAAATAAAAGTCAGGCCCATGGATATTTGAGTTAAGCATTTTATCGGGTCTTAGGCCGCGAATCTCATCTAAGGTAAATTGACTCGTCTCAAAGAAAGCAGGGTTCGCATTAATTACATAACCTTTGTTATCGGTTACAAAAATGGCTTCGGTACTGTTGTCAAATACTTGTCCTGCTAATATCAATTCACGTTCATTTTGGCGGGCCTTGGTAACGTTACGCACAATCCCGAAGATCCCTTCAAGATTTTTATTCTCATCCCAAAGGTAATTCGCTTGAATTTCAATAATCAATTGTTGCCCATTTTTACAAGTGGCTTGAATATCCATCTTGAAAATAGAGTCACTGCCTTTATGTTTAGGTTCCAAAGATTTCTTTAAAGCGACTTGAATGCGCTTATCAATTTTTCTTAGATCGCCTCGGTTTATTACACTTTTAATAGCGCCACGATAAATTTCATCCGGTTTGTAGCCCAGCATTGAGTAAATAGAAGAGCTTATAAATGTAAAATCTAAATGGCTATTAACCGCCCAAATTACATCAACTACATTTTCTGCTAATAATCGATAACGACGCTCATTCTCGATTAATATTATCTGTTCTTCTTCTTCTTCAGTCACATCCCGCACCGAACTAATATAGCGACACACTAAACCTGCGCTATCAAAATCAAAAGCGCTGTTGGCAAAACGAATGATTCTCCAGTAACCTTTGCCATCTTTCACTCTGCATGTTTCTATCGCGGTCTCTTCAGTAGAAAGATGACGTGTTTTTTTCATTAACTGTAATATTTTTTCATGGTCATCAGGGTGAAACTTTAAATTGGCATGGATCGCGGATGTACTTGTGGGCTCAGGCAGTCCGAATAATTTATTGAGGCTGCTGTTACGATATTCAACGTGCGGAACAAGGCGATCGTCGAGGGAGAGGACATAAATTATATCGACAGTTTGATCCATGATCTTTGCCCAAAACTGCTCTCTTTGATACAGCTCGGCAGTTGCTTTATTGCGCTCCGTCATATCGATAAAGGTGATTAACGCGTGCTGATCATTGCTTGCATAAAGGCTTACATTCACCCAAAGCACCAACTCTTTGCCTAAAAAGTCAGCTACTTTGAGTTCAAATTCACTCCAGTTTCTTTTTTCATCTAAAGTTAATTGTATGTTTTGCTGCAAAGAATCCGTCTGATGCGACATTAATTGTGGAAAAGCATGAATTAAATGTTGCTGGTTATCAGCATGGAACAATCGAATCGCAGCATGGTTCGCATTGATAATTCTTATTGGTCCATTATTAAAACTATTATCTTGTGGCAAAATAATAATACAGTGTGCGATGGAAGAGTCATCATAAATGGCTTTATAACGTGTGCGGCTTTCTTCTAATGCTCTGCGGTTAATTACATCATCTGTTACATCGCGCAGTAACCAAACGACACCGGATATTTTTTTATTTTCATACAGTAAATTATAAGACTGTTCTAAAATGAGATTGTCATTATCGACCTTAATATGTAACTCACGCTGTTCTTCCTGTAACCGCTCTTGATCTTCAAACGACAAGTCTTTATGCCAGAGAGAGTTCTCATCTGGCCAGAGTGTATCCAGTTTTTTACCAACAACCTGAAAATGACCCAGTCGACCAAATATTTGGCTGGCTTTAGGGTTGATGTAAGTAATTATTTTTTGGTTATTGGTTGTAATAATACCTTCATCAATCGACATTAAAGATTTTTCAGCGCGCTGTTCAATTTGGCGACGTGCGGAAGACTCAATGAATTGTTTTTGTGCCAGCGAGCGCAGATAAATATATAAAAAAAGTGAAATTAATAAAAAGATTATTAAAATCAAAATACTAGGTAAGAACGTTCTTAAAAGTAAAGATTGCACGTAACCTGGGTCGCGTATCGCAAGTAACTCCCAAGGGGATGCAGAAATTTTTCGGCTGTATTCAATACGATTTATAAAGCGATCAAGTGGCATCGAATTTTTATCCGATAGATAATTGTTTTCAGTAATGATCACACGATTTATTTTTTGATCATAAAGTGCGAGTTGATACCCTGAAAAACCACCACCATAGATAATGCTAGAAAATTTATTATACGGTCTACGCACAATAAATCCGTAATGACGATCATTCTCGCGTATCCACGTTATGCTATAGAAACCGCCGTTGTCACCGTAATGATGGGCAAAAAATCGATTGCTGTAATCGCTATCGTCAACGGATTCTTTTATTAACTGGGCTTCGTTATCGCCTAATAAAGGGCCATCTAAAAACAGCAGATCTCCTTGATCATCGACCAACATGTATCCGGTAAGATTAAAAAAACTCTTTTTCATTTCTTGGCGTAAATTATTTTTAACTTGAATATCAGGGGTCTGTATTAAACTAAGCAGTTCTGTCTTGTATATTTCACTAAAAATTTGATTAACATGAATTGAGGCTTTGGCGGTAATTGAAGCTTGCGCAACAAAGCTATCGACCGTTTTGATTACGTCGATTTCATGATCTTTCTCTGCTTCAGTCCATTGATGCCAGCTGTAGGCAATGAGCAACAGCGATAAAAAAACCAAGAACACCGTAAAAATGGTGAAAAATGACTTATTTGGGCCTGAGTTGATATCCATATCGTCAAAGTA
Source organism: Oleispira sp. (assembly GCA_051276935.1). Lineage (GTDB taxonomy): Bacteria > Pseudomonadota > Gammaproteobacteria > Pseudomonadales > Oceanobacteraceae > Oleispira. Next base: position 9,539 of record JBNMPQ010000058.1, read on the forward strand.
GCGCTTGCTGTCAGGTTTCTTCGTGCTGCCAGCGTTGATAGAACCTTGCATACTTAAGATATAATCCGATTTATTATTAATAATCTATGAGTATAGAGTGAAAAGTGAAAAGAGGGTGTGAAATGGCCACTTGAATTGCTAATTGCTTCACTTTTAAGTAGTTTTACAACCATTCCCAATTTGAATCAATTATTAACGGAGTAGCCTAGTGGCTCAATACGTATATACCATGAATCGGGTAGGCAAAATAGTGCCTCCTAAGCGTCAAATTCTTAAAGACATATCACTCTCTTTTTTCCCTGGTGCCAAAATCGGCGTATTAGGCTTAAACGGCTCAGGTAAGTCGACGTTACTGCGCATCATGGCAGGCATCGATACCGATATTCTTGGCGAAGCACGCGCTCAGCCAGATCTTAAAGTCGGCTACCTTTCGCAAGAGCCAGAGCTGGATCTGACAAAAGACGTTAAAGGCAACGTTGAAGACGGCTTGCGTGAGCTCATGGATGCTAAAGAGCAGCTTGAGCAAGTCTATGCTGATTATGCTGAACCGGATGCTGACTTTGATAAGTTGGCCAAGAAGCAGGGTCGTTTAGAAGCGATTATTGAATCACAAGGTGGCCATGATCTAGATCGTCAAATGGAAATTGCCTCCGATGCGTTACGTCTGCCGCCTTGGGATGCCGATGTGTCTAAGCTATCGGGTGGTGAGCGTCGTCGAGTGGCACTTTGTCGCTTGCTCATGTCGAAGCCCGACATGCTGCTATTAGATGAGCCAACCAACCACTTGGATGCTGAATCGGTTACTTGGTTAGAAAAATTCTTAGAAGAATATCCGGGTACGGTAGTGGCGATTACCCACGATCGCTACTTCTTGGATAACTGCGCCGAGTGGATTCTAGAACTCGATCGCGGCCATGGTATCCCTTACGAGGGCAACTACAGCTCTTGGTTAGAGCAGAAAAATGCGCGTTTAGAAGGCGAAGCTAAGTCGCAAGAATCTCACAAACGTACGATTCAGCGTGAATTAGAATGGGTGCGTTCGAATCCTAAAGCGCGTCAAGCTAAGAGCAAGGCCCGTATGGCCGCGTTTGAAGAGCTGAACTCGAAAGAATTCCAAGCACGTGCAGAAACCAGCGAAATCTACATTCCACCTGGACCGCGCTTAGGTGACAAGGTCATCGAGTTTAATAACGTGACTAAGTCCTTTGACGGTCGTGTGTTATTAGATGACCTTAGCTTAAGTGTGCCAGCCGGAGCCATTGTCGGTATCGTGGGGGGCAACGGCGCGGGTAAGTCGACTTTATTTAGAATGATTACAGGCATAGAACAACCCGATTCTGGTTCGATTGAACTCGGTGACAGTGTGAAGCTGGCGTTTGTTGAACAGCTGCGTGATCAGCTAGACGATGATAAAAGCGTTTGGGAAGCCGTTGCTGATGGCGCTGAAACCTTCATGATCGGTACACACGAAGTATCAACGCGTAACTACATCGGGCGCTTTAACTTTAAAGGCGGCGATCAGAAAAAGCGTGTTGGCGACTTATCCGGTGGTGAACGGGGTCGTTTACAGTTGGCGTGTACGCTTCGTCAGGGCGCTAACGTCCTGTTGCTCGATGAACCGTCAAACGATTTGGACGTTGAAACCTTACGTGCGTTAGAAGAAGCGGTATTAGCGTTCCCAGGTACAGTAATGGTGGTATCGCACGATCGCTGGTTTTTAGACCGTATCGCAACCCACATTCTGGCGTATGAAGGTGATTCACAGGTGAACTTCTTTGAAGGTAACTACACCGATTATGAAGCGGATCGTAAAGCCCGTTTAGGTTCAGATGCTCAGCCGAAGCGAATGAAATATAAGCGCTTAGCGTAACCGCAGTAAAAAGTTGGCATGTTTGCACCTACGCAGGCATGCCAAACTAGCCCATCATAGACTTATTGAACAAAACAATAATAAGTCGAAGGGTTCCTATCATGACTCAAGCCAGCACTCATTCTAATACCTCATCCTCAAACGCATCAGCGCTGGGTGGCCAGGTTGAAATTAAACCGCGTCATATGTCTTTTCCTTTTACCGAAGTAAAAGATAAATTCTTTTTTGGTGGTAATTCACTATTAACCGTATTTGCTGGGGCCTTGTCATCGACCTTTCCGCCGGGCGAAGCTGAATTTATTGAATCGGTGCGTAACTACCGAGATCAAGTAAAAGATGAAACCTTAAAGAAGCAGATCAAAGGCTTTATCGGCCAAGAAGGCCATCATAGCCATCAACATAAGCAAGCTAACATCGCGCTGACTGAATTAGGTATTGATGCGGTTCGTCTCGAAAAAGATTTAGAAAAAGACCTCAAAAAATACATGAAGCGTAAGCATGCTACGCCTAAGTTTCGTTTAGCGATGACAGTGGGTATGGAGCATTTAACTGCGATCATGGCCGAGCATGTATTAACCGTCCCTGAATCATTAGGGCCTCTGAACGAAACGGTCAAAGAATTATTATACTGGCATGCAGTAGAAGAAATTGAACATAAAGCCGTCGCGTTTGATGTGTTTATGTTGTGTGAAAATGATCAAAAATACTTACGCCGAGTTTTACGTCTAGTGACAGTATTATTCAGCCTTCGCATTGCTGGCTACATGATTGCATTATTATTTTGGGCCAGAAAAATGCCGTCTTGGAAAGATGTGAAAGGCTTCTCTGCGTTCATGTTCGGAA
>JBNMPQ010000059.1:0-11912 GCA_051276935.1 Oleispira sp.
GCCATCGCTCGTCCGCGCTCTTTAGCGGGATAGTAATCTGACAAGATAGAATGTGAGGGTGGGCTCCCGCCGGCTTCGCCAACACCAACGCCAATACGCGCCAGCAGTAACTGATAAAAGTTTTGTGTTAAACCTGACAGCGCTGTCATACCACTCCAAACAGCGATGGCACCGGCCACGATATTCTTACGATTTCCTGAATCAGCCCAGCGGGCAATCGGAATGCCGACACTGACATAAAAGATGGCGAATGCAAAACCCGTTAACAGCCCTAGCTGAGCATCGGAAAGGGCCATGTCAGCCTTAATCGATTCTTGTAATATTACTAAAATTTGACGATCGACAAAATTCAACGCATACACAATAGTGAGTAAAAACAGCACGTAGCGGCGATAGTTTTTACTTTGGGGAGGGTTCACTTCATCGGACACACTCTTGTTATCCCGTTGTTCTGAGGTCTTTGTCTGTTCCATAAAACTTCTACCCATTTATTGTTATTTAAGGCGCTTCTGTACGACGATTGTCATACAGTCAGTGTTGCTTGGGTGGCAATTTAAAAATGCCGTAGCGAAATTACTTTCCGTTATTCGTAACCCTTTGTACCATGAGATTATTTGATAATGTACTCAATATATTTAAAAACGACGCAATTTGTCTAAGTGATGTCGAAATTTTTGCTCACTCTTTTGCACGCCATCTAAAAATATTAAAGACGATAATGAAATCTTTATCTTTATTTTAATTCATTGGGTTTTATGGCTTTTATTAAATAGATCCTACAATAGTGATTCATCCACACCGTAATTCAGCGGTTTAAGATACTATTCATAAGATTAATAGATACGCAGTATTACAAATCATTTCATTCATGACTCAGCTCTGGTTAGCATCCGTGATAGATAAAAAATACAGACTGAGTTTACATAAGCGAGGGATTTGGCGATGGATTTTGAATTAAGCCCAAAAGCAAAAGATTACGTTAAAAGAACCAAGGCATTTATAAAAGAACACATTGAACCGATGGAAGCTGATTTCTGGGCGGATGTGAATGCTAAGCAAAACCACGGCGACTGGACCAAGTGGGAAGTGCCACCGATAGTGGACGAACTAAAAGCCAAGGCTAAAGCAGCAGGCTTGTGGAATATGTTTCTACCTGACGAAGAGTTAGGTGCGGGCTTAAGCATTATGGAATATGCCTCAGTGGCAGAAGAAACCGGACGCAGTATTTTAGCGCCAACGATTTTTAACTGTAATGCCCCCGATACAGGCAATATGGAACTGTTGTGGCGCTATGGTTCTGAAGAACAAAAAGCAGAATGGTTAACGCCTCTGCTTACGGGCGAGATACGTTCGGTTTTCTGCATGACAGAGCCTGATGTGGCTTCATCTGACGCTACGAATATGGCGGCAACCGCCGTGATCGAGGGTGATCAGGTTATTCTTAACGGTACCAAGTGGTGGTCGAGCGGTATTGGTGATCCACACTGCAAAGTGGGTATCTTTATGGCGAGTACGCCAGATGAGAGTAAAGATCGCCATCATCAGCACTCTATGGTGTTAGTGCCTCTTAATACTCCGGGTGTTGAGATTGTGCGTATGTTACCCGTTTTTGGCGCTTATGATGCACCGCATGGCCATGGTGAAGTTAAGTTTACTGATGTGCGCTTGCCTGTTTCAAGTTTTATTAGCGGCCCAGGTATGGGTTTTGAAATCGCGCAAGGTCGTTTAGGGCCTGGACGTATTCACCATTGCATGCGTTGCTTAGGTGCAGCAGAAAAATCATTAGAGTTGATGGTTGATCGTGGTATGCAGCGTACTGCTTTTCATAAGCCCATTATGAAGTTGGGCGGTAATGCTGAACGCTTGGCAGAAGCCCGCATTGCGATCGATCAGGCGCGGTTGCTGACCTTATTTGCGGCGTGGAAAATGGATAAAGTTGGGGCGTTAAATGCCATGACTGAAATCTCTGCTATTAAAGTCGTTGCGCCTAACGTTTTGCAGAAAGTAGTTGATGATGCGATTCAAATTCATGGGGGTGCTGGAGTGAGTCAAGATACACCACTTACGGCTTTCTTTATGCAAGCGCGTTCTTTGCGTTTAGCGGATGGCCCAGATGAGGTGCATAAAGGTGTGATTGCCCGTATCGAGCTTGCTAAGCGCGGTTTCTTTAGTAAAAAACGCTGATAATTGCGTCTATTAAAGCCTCTGTGTTAGTGATTGCTAACACAGGGGCATTTTTCTTTAAAATTCACTATCTATCGCTTTATCCAGTCTCTTTTATCACAACCTCTCCTTAAGTTTGAACCATCAGGTTGCCTTTTTATAGCGTCATACTCAGCCATGAGTGTGAGTATTCACTCTAACTTTATCAATAAGGTAGTTAGTGACCACTTATCTATAACGAAAATGTCTAAACAAATTTTCGCCATCAAGTTAGTGAATACCAACTTAAGAGATTACTTTAACTTTTATTCCCAGAGTCACGGGTAGCAACACTTTTCCTTAACAAAATTCTTACGCTTTTTACTCCCTTGGCAGGTATGGTCGCTAAGTCCTTGTGAACTAACGCAAATTTTCACATATCCACAGCGTTTATCACCTTGCAAAAGTGCCTCAGCGTTTCTATAGTGTGCACTAGTGGAATAAAGTGGGTAAAAGTGGGTTTTTGTAGTGTTTACGTATTAAAAATCTTATTTAAGCTCAACTCGATCTTTTGGGAAGGATGACCAGTGTTTCGTGGACTCAGTGCGGTTAATTTAGATACTAAAGGAAGGCTAGCGATCCCGATGAAATATCGGCAGTTGCTAGTGGATCTTTGTGCTGGGCGCCTAGTAGCCACGATTGATACTGAAGAACGCTGTTTATTGATTTACCCGGTCGATGAATGGGAAGTGATTCAAGCAAAAATTGAAGCGTTACCTAGCTTTAACCCAAGTGCTCGAAGAATTCAGCGATTGTTAATTGGTCATGCCACCGATATTGAATTGGATGCCAATGGACGAATTTTATTGTCTCAGCCGTTGCGCGAATATGCGCAGTTAGATAAAGAAACGATTTTGCTGGGACAAGGTAAAAAATTAGAACTGTGGAGTAAAGATCTGTGGAATAGCCGTCGTGATGATTACATCGCTGAGGTGAATGCCCCAGAAGTACTTCCAGATGAACTGTTAAATCTTTCTTTATAAGAAGTCTTATGGCCAAACGTAGCAGAACAAAGTTGAGTAAGACTGAGCGTCAGCAGTCTGAGCAACAACAAGCCGAGCAAAAGAAAGATCAGATCGAATTGGGTGTTGGTGAGCAACAAGACCATTTTACGGTGTTACTACACGAAACCGTTCAAGGTTGTGTGGTCGATCCCGACGGAATTTATGTTGATGGTACTTTTGGCCGTGGTGGTCATAGCGAGCTGTTGTTAAGTAAGTTATCTGAACGCGGTCGTTTATTTGGTATTGATAAGGATCCATTAGCGATTGAAACCGGTGAAGCGTTAGCGCTTAAGGATTCACGCTTTCAAATTATTAATGCCAGTTTTGCTGAGCTGCAAGAACAGTTGCAAGCACGCGGTATCGAAAAAATTGATGGATTGTTATTGGATTTAGGTGTTTCTTCACCTCAGTTAGATGATGCGGAGCGTGGTTTTAGCTTTATGCGTGACGGCCCTTTGGATATGCGTATGGATCCAACATCGGGTGTTAGTGCAGAAGAGTGGATTGCTAAGGTGAGCGCGGAAGAATTAGCGCGGGTTATGAAAGAGTATGGTGAAGAACGATTCGCGAAGCGAATGGCCAATGCGGTTATTCGTGAACGCGAATTACAGCATATTAATCGTACTGTGCAGTTGGCTGAGATTTTAAAAGAAGCGAATCCTGCTTGGGAAAAGCACAAACACCCAGCAACTCGTGCTTTTCAAGGCATTCGTATTCATCTTAATAATGAATTAAGTGATTTAGAAAAAATTCTTGATCAATCGGTCGATGTCCTAAAGGTCGGTGGCCGTTTGGCTGTGATCAGTTTTCATTCGTTAGAAGATCGTATGGTGAAGCGTTTTATTCGTCGTCAAGAACAGGGCCGCCCAATTCCAAGAGGATTACCAATTCTTGATACAGACTTGGGTAAAACGATGAAGAAAATGAGTAAGGCGATTAAGCCGAAAGCGAATGAAATTGGTGGCAATGTAAGAGCGCGTAGTGCTGTTTTACGAATTGCAGAGCGCATTGAAGGCGAGAGAGATTAGCGTTCTATGATGTCGGCAGCTAAACACAATACGTTGATATTGTTAGCGTGGTTACTCGTTATTGTGTGCGCCACGATGCAGGTGGCTGCAACACATTGGCATAGGCAGATGGTTGCTGATTGGCAAGTTTCTGAGCATCAGCGTTTGGGTCTAGAGCAAGATTATGGTCGGTTGTTATTAGAGCAGAGTGCGTTAACTGCCCATGGTCGAGTAGAGCGCATTGCAAAAGAAAAATTGAATATGATAGAAGCGATTGATGTGCAGGTTATTCGCAGCAGTCGTTAATGGCAATATCGTTAATCCCAAGGTAGGGATTTAAAATAATAATTAATACGTAAACGGAATGGTTTTAAGGAAAGTTTAAGATGAAAGGCGCACAGTAACGTGGCTAATCCCCGTACTAAAAAATCTGCAACTACAGCATTAACAGACGCTGTTGAATACCGTATTCCAGTTTGGCGTTTTGCCTTAGTGCTGGGTGTATTTCTGTGTCTGTTAATTGTGGTCGCCGGTCGTATGGGTTATCTACATCTTGTGCAGCAATCTTTTTTAGCGGCTCAAGGTGAACAACGCATGGTCCGTGATGAATCCATTCCTGCTTTACGTGGTGATATTAATGATCGTCACGGTGAGCCATTGGCTGTGAGTTCTCCGGTAAAAAGTTTGTGGTTAAATCCTAAACTTTTTGATGCCGCTAATGCTCCTAAACTTGCTGCGAATTTGGGTATTTCAGCGAATAAATTGACCCGTCGCTTAAAGCGTAATCGCCATCAAGGCTTTATGTATGTGAAGCGCCACTTGCCTCCAGAGACAGCCAATAAAGTATTAGCATTAAAGATGAGCGGCGTATTCTCAGAAACGGAGTATCGACGCTTTTATCCTGCATCAGAAGTAACCTCTCATGTTGTGGGTATGACCAATATTGATGGCAAGGGCCAAGAAGGCTTGGAGCTGGCATACGATGATTGGCTTCAGGGAGCTCCCGGGCAGCAGCGAGTAGTAAAAGATTTATTAGGCAATGTGATTAAGCAATTGAATGTTTCTGCAGTTGCTAAGCCTGGAAACGAATTAAAGTTAACGTTGGATTTACGCTTACAGTACTTAGCGTATCGAGAGTTAAAAGCCGTTGTGCAAGCCCATAAAGCAAACTGGGGCAGTGCTGTTTTATTGGACGCGAGAAACGGTGATATTTTAGCCTTGGTGAATCGACCTTCTTATAATCCGAATAACCGCGCGACGTTAAATGCAAAAGATATGCGTAATCGAGCATTAACTGACTTGGTTGAGCCAGGTTCAACCATGAAGGCATTTACGGTTGCTGCAGCATTAAAAAAAGGTAAGTACACCCCTACTTCTGTGATTGATACTTCACCCGGTTATATGCGTATAAAACGAAAAACTATTCGTGATCATAGAAACTATGGGCAGTTAGATTTAACGGGAATTATTAGAAAGTCGAGCAATATTGGCGTTACCAAGTTGGCTCATGAAATGGGCGCAGAGTATTTATGGGGCATGCTTCACGATGTGAAACTTGGGCAAGCAACGGCTCTGGGTTTTCCTGGTGAAGCAGTTGGGCATTTACCTTATCCACAGAAACTCGATAAGTTAGGGCTAGCAACCTTGTCTTACGGGTATGGTTTGTCGGTTACACCTTTGCAGTTAGCTCAAGCCTATACCGCGTTTGCGAATCATGGATGTGTGCAAGAAGCGCGTTTAATTATTACTAATGCACAAACACCTTGCGAACAAATTATGCCAGCGTCTGTGGCAAAAAATATGACCCAAATGTTGGAAACGGTTACCCAAAAAGGGGGAACAGGAACGCGCGCCAAAGTAGCAGGTTATCGTGTTGGAGGTAAAACGGGTACGTCACATAAAGTAGGTAAAGAAGGTTATCAGGATTCTGAATATACTGCGATTTTTGCGGGTATAGCTCCTATTTCCGATCCACGTTTTGTACTGGTTGTGGTGATCGATCAACCGCAAGGTCAGGAATACTATGGCGGCGAAGTTGCAGCCCCAGTATTTGGTCGCATTATGGAAGAGGCGTTACGCACTCTGCAGATAGCACCTGATCAGAGTAACGATTTTCATGTTGCGGAGGTATCTGCTTTATGAAACTAAGTCAGTTGTTAGCCCCTTATTGTTTACCTGACGTAAAAACACCCACACACATCATTCCAGATATTAATGTCCAGGGTTTAGTCACTGATAATCGTGATGTGACGTCGGGTGATTGTTTTATTGCGCTAGCGGGCATAACACACCATGGCAAAATATTTATTGATGATGCCATTAAGCGCGGTGCTATTGCTATTTTGTTAGAGGCCGAGAAAAGTGACGAAGCTGGTGTGCAACAATCTTTAGACATCACTTATCGTTCAGGCATCGTGATCATTACGGTTAGCGATTTAAAAACACGATTGAATACAATATTAATCGATTTTTATCAGCTTTCTAATGCTGCATTTGATATGCGTCTTATGGCGGTAACAGGTACCAATGGTAAAAGTAGTATTACTCGCTTTGCCGCCCAAATGAGTCATGGCTTACACCAACCTACTGGGTTAATGGGTACGCTGGGTTATGGCGTATGGCCAAACATCGTTGAAAGTAAAAATACCACGCCTGAGTTAGCGGTTTTATTGCGTCAATTTGCGCTTATGAAAAGCAATGGCGCTGAACAAGTTGCTATGGAAGTGTCGAGTCACGGTATTGAGCAGAGGCGTATTGAAGGCTTGACGTTTGAAACGGCCGTTTTTGCTAATTTAAGTCAAGATCATCTCGACTATCATGGTGATATGGAAAGTTACTTCGCCATTAAGCGTCAGCTTTTTTTATTGCCTAAATTGCAACATGCCATCATTAATATTGATGATGAATATGGCCAGCGTTTATTATTTGATGAGCATATTACTGCAAAGAAAATCAGTTATGGTTTTCATGAAAAAGCCGATGTTAGAGTGAAAAGCATGTCTATGATGGGTGAATCCATTAATGCTTCAATCACTACGCCTTGGGGAGATACAAGTTTTACTATCAATATGGTCGGTGACTTTAATCTTGCGAATGTTTTAGCGGCAATCAGTCTGTTGGCGGTAGAAAATAAATTTTCATTCGTTGAAATTATTGATGCCATAAAATACATAACGCCAGCGCCAGGCAGAATGCAAACCTATAGTAAAATTGGTTGCGCCAGTGCAGTGGTCGATTATGCTCATACACCCGACGCGTTAAAAAATGTATTGGTTACGCTAAAAAAACAAACACAAGGAAAGCTGGCATTGGTCTTTGGTTGTGGCGGAAATCGAGATACTGATAAGCGACCAAAGATGGCTAGCATTGCACAAGATCTAGCAGATGTCGTGTTTATTACAGCAGACAATCCTAGAAAAGAAAATCCTCAAGCAATTATTGAAAACATGAAAGCAGGGCTAAGTGCGTCTAATAATACTGTGATTAACATTGAGCTAGATCGAAGAAAAGCCATTGAGTGGGCATTAGCAGAACTTAATGACTCTGATTTATTATTAATTGCGGGTAAGGGGCATGAAACGTATCAAGATATCGGCGGACTCAAAGTGCCTTACAGCGATGAAGCAACATTGTTGTCTTTAGGTTATCACGATGTCGCGCAGCCAGTATCGTCAATAGATTTTGCAAAGAGGGCATTATGATGATGACTTCTTTTAGTCTTGGGGCATTAGCGCACGCGACAGCTGCTGTTATCAAAAATGCTAATAAGCAGGCTGATAAGATTCAAGTACTGCGCATTAATACTGATACGCGGACGATTCAGTCAGGTGATGTATTTTTGGCTTTACGGGGTGATAATTTTGATGGTCATGATTATTTAGAACATGCACACGCTAAGGGTGCGGTTGCAGCAATCATTGATAAAAAATACGACCTTAAAAAAGCATCAAAATTTTCATCACTTCCATTATTAGTCGTAGGCGATACCTTACTGGCATTAGGGAAGGCGAGCTTATGGAATCGACAGAAGTTTACTGGGCCGTTAATCGCGATTACGGGCAGTGCAGGTAAAACATCGGTGAAGTCGATGACTTCTCACATGATGCAGTTATTGGGTGATTGCTGGGCAACTCCGGGAAATTTTAATAATCATATTGGTGCACCTCTCACATTATTAGGGTTAGAGCCTCAGCATAAAGTCGCAGTAATTGAATTGGGTGCCAGTGCTGAAGGCGAGATTGCTTATACCTCACAGTTTGCTAAACCAGATGTTGTGATTATTACCAATGTTAGTAGTGCACATTTAGAGGGTTTTGGAAGTATAGAAACTATCATGCGTACGAAGGGGGAGATAATTGATTCTTTGTCGGCTGATGGTTGTGCCGTATTAAATGCAGATGATGTGTTTTATACCGATTGGGTTTTAAGGGCATTGCCGCGGTCAGTTTTAAGCTTTGGTATTAAAAACTATGCTGATGTGATGGCAAAAAATATTATGTGTAATGAGCATGGTAGCCATTTTGATGTTGTCTATCAGCCGCAAGGCTTGCAAACACAAACGGTCGTTTGTGAGATTCCGTTATTAGGCCAGCACAATGTATTGAATGCTTTATCGGCGATTGCCGTGGGTTTAACGTTGGGTCTTGAGTTAGATAGAATAGTTGCTCAGCTTAAAACTTTGCCAATGGTCAACGGTCGCTTGCAGTGGGTAGAGGGCGAAGGTGGCATTCGAATTTTAAACGATAGCTATAATGCCAGCCCTGCTTCGGTAAAAGCAGCGATTGATGTTTTAGCGTTATGGAAAGAAAAAGCCTGGTTAGTCTTGGGTGATATGGCTGAGCTAGGAGATGACTCAGCGGCGATTCATGCTGAAATAGGTGAGTATGCACAGCAAAAAGGCATTGCACATTTTGTCGCGACAGGCACTGCTTGTCGCTACGCAGTTGAAGCATTCATGAAAGCACTGGCGACAGAAAATGCTGCGAGTAGAAATGCATACTGGTTTGAACAGCAAAGCGAATTGCTGAAATATATTAATGAAAATAAACAACCTAGCCAAGTTTTCTTGGTGAAAGGTTCACGCAGTGCGGGCATGGATAAAGTCGTTACCGCATTGTCGCTTAAGAGTCATAGTGGCTCTTTAAATAAAATTGGGGAAGTATAAACATGTTGTTATGGCTAGCAGAATACCTAACACAATATCATTCAGGGTTTGCAGTGGTGCAATACCTGTCATTACGCGCTATTTTTGCCGTAATAACCGCATTGGCTGTCGCGTTATTTTTAGGGCCCAAGGTCATTCGAAAATTGCGTGAATATCAAATTGGTCAGACGATTCGTGAAGATGGTCCGAAGTCTCACTTAAGCAAAGCAGGCACCCCTACCATGGGTGGGGCGTTGATTTTATTATCCATAACAGTAAGTACTTTGTTGTGGGGTAACTTAGAAAATAAATACGTTTGGTTAACCTTGTTAGTGACGTTGGCCTTTGGTGTGATTGGCTGGATTGATGATTACCGTAAAGTCGTCGAGAAAAATTCTCGCGGGCTTCCTGCTCGTTGGAAATATTTTTGGCAATCGGCGTTGGCAATTATTGCTGCAGTCTATATGTTTACGACAGCGCCTAGCTCAGCAGAAACGTCTTTGATTATTCCTTTCTTTAAAGATGTAATTATAGAATTGGGTATTTTTTATATTGTACTCAGCTATTTCGTGATTGTGGGTGCGAGTAATGCGGTTAATTTAACGGATGGGTTAGATGGACTCGCAATTTTGCCAACTGTTATGGTGGGAGCGGCGCTTGGGTTATGTGCCTATCTTGCAGGCAATGTTAACTACTCAGATTATTTATCAATTCCTTATGTGATTGGTGCTGGTGAATTGGTTGTCTTTAGTGGCGCCTTGGTCGGTGCTGGCGTTGGTTTCTTGTGGTTTAACACTTACCCCGCTCAAGTTTTTATGGGTGATGTGGGTTCATTAGCACTGGGTGCTGCATTAGGCATGATGGCAATTATTACGCGTCAAGAGATTGTCTTCTTTATTATGGGTGGCATTTTTGTTGCTGAAACTGTTTCGGTTATTCTACAGGTTGGATCCTTTAAATTAACAGGTAAACGAATATTTCGTATGGCACCGTTGCATCATCATTACGAATTAAAAGGTTGGCCTGAACCACGAGTCATTGTGCGTTTTTGGATTGTGACTCTGCTATTGGTATTAGCAGGCCTTGCGACGTTAAAAATTCGATAACTGATGTTTATAGTAAGAAAGAGATAAATTAATATTATGACAAACCTGATTGCTTCTGATCAAAAACGCTTAATTATCGGCATGGGCCAAACAGGGCTTTCGTGTGCGCGTTTTTTAATGGAAAAAGGTTTGTCATTTGATTTGTGCGATACCCGTGAATTATTACCTAATCAAGCCGATATTGAATCTGAGTTTCCACAATGCCAAATTTTCAATGGTGAGCTTGATGCTGAAATATTAGTACGGTATCAAGAGCTAATCGTGAGCCCTGGTATCGCCATTGCGGAACCTGCTATTGCTTCTGCATTAAAGCAGGGGAGTCGTGCTCGGGGTGATGTTGATATCTTTGCTGAATATGTGACTAAGCCAATTATTGGTATCACCGGTTCAAATGGAAAAAGCACAGTAACGACATTGGTCGGTGAGATTTTAGCGGCTGGCGGTCATAAACCAGCAGTCTGCGGCAATATCGGTATTCCTGTTTTAGATGTCTTATTAAACGATGATCACTATGATTGTTACGTTGTTGAATTATCGAGTTTTCAATTAGAAACAACGCATCATTTGGCCGCTGAAGTTGCTTGTGTGTTAAATCTGAGCGAAGACCATATGGATCGTTATGATTCGATGATGGCCTACCATCAAGCAAAGCATCGGATTTTTCAGGGCTGTCGCAACATCGTTGTTAATCGAGAAGATGCTTTGAGTCAGCCATTAGTCAGTACCTCAATGCCAAAGAAAAGTTTTGGCTTGAAGATGGCAGAAAATCCAGTGGCCGCAAAAAATCAATATTCGATTGGACTGCAAAAAGACAGCGCTAATAATGTCAACCTGGGCGAATTTCTGATGTGTGAACAGCAACCCATTTTTCCTGTCGCTAAGTTGAAAATTAAAGGGCGTCATAACCAATTGAATGCTTTGGCCGCGATTGCTTTAGTTGAATCTTTACCCGCTGACTTTGAGGTGAGTCATGATCAGCTGCTTCAGGTATTATCAGATTTTACGGGTTTGCCACATCGTTGTACGTGGGTGGCTGAACACGATAATGTTGAATACTTTAATGATTCTAAAGGCACAAATGTAGGATCAACCCTTGCTGCAATTGAAGGTTTAGCCAGTCACGACCGTAAAAATATTATTTTAATTGCAGGCGGTGTAGGGAAGGATCAAGACTTTGAACCTTTAGCCGATGCATGCCAATTAAGTGTTAAACAGGCGTTATTATTCGGGCGTGATGCCCCCCTAATTGCAAGTAGCTTAGTGTCTACTTGTGAATTGAACATTGTAGCAACATTAGAGCAGGCTTTAGCCCAAGCCAGAGAAGTATCCCGTCCGGGAGATGTGATCTTATTCTCTCCTGCGTGTGCCAGTTTTGATCAGTTTACGAACTATGTAAAACGTGGTGAAGTCTTTGAGCAATTGGTTGCTGAGATTATTAGTGATAAGGAGG
>JBNMPQ010000060.1:0-11891 GCA_051276935.1 Oleispira sp.
GGCACCCGCATGCTGGCGTAGAAGGGGAAATAACCAGTTAGCGGCCGCTGGGGCTAAGTTAAAGTCCTCATCCAATGGCTCACCTAAACCTGGAAAATTCAACGCGTGCTGTATTGCACAGGCACACACCAAAAACTGACCAATAGAATCGGCTATGGGTGCAAACTCCCACACACCCATACCCTGCATCGCACTGTAAACTCGGCTATTTTCACCCTGCTCTGTCGTTTTCACGATAATCGGATCACCACCTTCATGGGCAATTAAAAACCAATCTTCTTGCCATTTAGCGGGCTCACCTGTCAGTTCAGAAATCATTTTAGGCTGCCAATCAAGGTCCACAAGCTTCAGTAACTCTACAGGGTGACCAACGCCTTCTAAAGAAAGGCCTTCTACTGGGCAGGTAACATCAATATAGTGAATCAACTCCCTCGGCAAACGTTTACGGCTACCATCAATAAGGGAGGCAGAGGCGGGTTTACCATCAGTGAGAGTATTGTCACCTGCAGTAAATACTTCTGTGCTTTTTGTGCTAAAACTGGCAATTACAGTCAAAGCGTCATTTATATTCATAACGAAAGTGCTTTTTAAAAATTAAGGAGTGTCATTAACATTCATTTTAATTCATTCGCTCTCATTTTTAAACTCTGCAATGGGCCGCCAAAATAAGGTACCGAGTAAAATATCAAAGATTGGCAACGTAATATTAAAATTTACGTCTGCCATCTTGTCACGTTTATGATGAAGCTCATGTAAGTGGCGTAAAGCTAACCAGCCTGGAATGAATAGAAATATTTTTTCAGCCCAATGGCCTCGTGGAATATGATAACTAAAGTGCATAATCTCATAAAATAGATAACCACTGATGCCTGCAGAAGCATAAATGAAGGCAGTATTCATACTGAATATGTGACTCAACAAAAAACCAGCCGGTAAGATCAATCCTAATAGGAAAGCAACAATCAAATACACGGGAAATAATACGACGCGCCAATCTCTCACCGCTTCATAGTGCATAGCATGCTCTAAGAAGAAACTATGATGATCTCCAGTATGACGACGGTAGAAAAGCTTTCCGTATTTGGTTTTTCTATGACCTAACCAACGGTGCGCATAATATTCAGCAAAGTTAACCAACACTATCACGGCTGGGAAAACCAACCACTCCAGCCATGAAACAGATTGCAACTGCAGCAAAGAGTAAATAATCACCCCTATCCCAATAATCAATACCGTTAGCATATGAATCCAGCCATTGTAACCAGTAGCAATACCTTCGCGATACTGCTCACGGAATTTCATCATTGCTGCTAATGTCATCATTGCCATAAGGCATCCCCTCTGCAGAGAGTTGGTTACGCGGTGAAGATATTTTATCTTCTGTACGCTGTCTAAGCCTTAGCATATCAGTACTACTGATTAAGACTAATCAATAATTCAGTCCTGAATAAAAAGCATAAAAAAACCGCTATAGAGAATACTACAACGGTTAAATGTCCCGAAAGACCTATGCATAATTGAGCTGAGACCAGTACTTAAATAATGTCATTAAGTACTGAAACTACACAACGAACTTTGCCGAAATTACTCCGGCGATCATAGGGCCAAGTAGGCCAAAATGAGAATATGCAATAATCACTCGATTATATAAAATAGATCAGAACCTTGAATGTTAAACGCATATTATTTTCATCAGCATCAATTCAAAGGCAAGCGTGTCGAGTCAACGACTTTACGCATTACAAAGCTCGAATGAACCCCACTTACCCCTTCTATTCGAGTTAACTTACCAAGTAAGAATTGCTGATACCCATCCATATCTTTAACAATCACCTTTAAAAGATAATCCGCACTCGAACCTGTAATTAGATAGCACTCTAACACTTCAGGAAACCCTGCGACTAATGTCTCAAAATTCTCAAAGCGTTCAGGAGTATGACGATCCATGCTAATCGAAATCATTGCAACCATATCAAGACCTAGAGCTTTTGGATCAAGAATAGCGACTGTTTTTTGAATAATACCTGACCCTTGTAACGCTTTAACACGACGAGAACAAGGGGAAGGTGACAGGCCGACTTTATCGGCCAAATCGAGATTAGAAATCGCTCCGTCTTTTTGCAATTCATCCAAAATACGTCGATCTGTTCGGTCTAGAGAGAGTTTTAACGAAGAATTGCTCATTATTAATACCTTACGACAAGAAATATTACAATACACATAAATAAACGTAATTTAAGTCAATTATTGAAAGTTTACAGCAATTTATAAATTTATATTAGAATCAAATTTTTGATGGTGTAAAGAAAATAATATTCTCTTTACACATTAGACAGTTAGCCTATCTGAAGCTATGCTTTAAAGGATAATACAAAAAAATTATAGGTCGTCATGCTGATAGTTAAACTTCGATTTTATCTAATGATTTTACTCTTCCCTTTCGCGCTTATAGAGCCTGCTTTTAGCCAAATGCGATTAACAATTATTGATCAAAATCACACGCCGTTACCGAATGCAGTTATTGAATATAGCCCTTCAGTTTCTTTAACTAAAAAGACCACAGATGCAGAAAAGACATATATCATGGACCAAATAGATAAACAATTTGCGCCCCATGTACTGATTATTCCAGTAGACAGCCTAGTAAGCTTCCCCAACAGTGACGATGTTCGTCATCATGTTTACTCATTTTCAACCGCCAAAACATTTGAATTAAAGCTTTACGCAGGAAAACCAAAGAGCCCAATTAGCTTCAGCAAAATAGGTGTAGTCGTTATGGGCTGCAATATCCATGATTCGATGGTCGGTTATATTTATGTCACTGCTAATGAGAATACCGTTTTAAGTAATGAAAAAGGTGAAGTTCTTATAGCCCCCAACTTGCCATTACAGTCTCAGATACAAGTATGGCACCCTAACAACTCAAAAGGGGTATCAAAACATACGATTTTTACTATTGACCCGTCAATGATCAACAGTAAGGATGAAATCACGCTAATGATTACCGTTAATGAACCAGCACCTAGAGACAGTTTCGAAGAGTTCACCGTACATGAACACTAAACTCAGTTTTAAAACACAAATTACCTGGCTATCAACGAGTCTAATATTATTAACTGTTATATTTTTGACCATCAGTAATTGGTTTCGTTTTGCCGACTACGCAGAGGCTCAAATAGAACAAAAAATAGTCATAGCGCAAAACGTACTGAACCAAACTCTCAGCCTACAAGAACAGGTATTAATAACGAGCGCTAGCGTACTTGCCGCTGACTTTGGATTTAAGCAGGCAATTGCTACAGAAGATAAACAGACGATTAAGAGCGTGCTACTCAATCATGGAAAGCGTATTAATGCTGATTTAATGCTAATACTTGATCTAGGAGGCAATTTACTAACAAGCAGCTCGAGACATTCTTTTTCACCGCAGATGATTAAAAGTAATATTAATAAACTTCCCTTCAGGGATGTTCACGCAAAAGTTCTTAGTATCGAAAATAAAGTTTTTCAAGTTATCGTTGTTCCTGTTAAAGCACCTAGAACTATCGCGTATACCGTGATTGGCTTTGAGTTTGACAACTCCATGTTATTACAACTTAAAGATCTCATTTCTTTAGACGTCTCACTGGTACAAAAAAAACAAATAATTGAATCGAGTATCAATGACGTAAACATAAGGCAGCAGGCTCTTTTAAGCACGCCTCAGTTAGAAAATACGTCCTTATCAGAGACGATTAAACAGAGTCAAGCTCAACAGTCCCCTAACTTGCTATTAACTCGATCCGATTATTATCATAAGAGTATAAAGTTCAGTAGCTCTAGTGATGTATATGCAATTTTGTCCACCTCTTTAGTGCAAATACAAAGTGACTTTAATCAGCTTATCTTATCCATGTTAATAATTGCGCTCGTTGTTATTATTATTGCTTTTATTTTGTCTAGAGTGCTGTCTCAAGGTTTATCAGCACCTATCAAAAATTTGATGGACATAACCAAAAGAATTGGCCAAGGAGAGTTAGAAGTTCCAAAGCTGAGTAATAACTTGCCCGCAGAATTCACCGACCTTTATGAAGGATTTGTTGTAATGGGAACAGCCATCGAACATAGAGAGCAAGCAATAACTTATCAAGCAGAACGAGATACACTCACGGGATTATTTAATCGATATAAAGTATTAAGTAAAGTTAGTGATTATGTTGATAATAATATAAGCCTACTGTTAATTACCTTTAATATTAAAGATTTCAAGTCATTCAACGATACTATTGGAGTCAATAATGCAGATTCTATTTTAGTCGAAATAGCACAACGTCTTAATGCTTATATTGAAACAACAACACAAAGAATATTGGGCAACAATGGCTTTGCTGCTCGAATAAATTCAGATGAATTTTTACTATGCCTTCCTATCGAAAATACCAAGTCGGCCAATAAAATTACTGAACAATTAAGAATAGAAATTGAACGACCGCTTTGGATTTCTGGTATAAAAATTAACCTCGTTGTTTATTATGGGATTGCTAATTCTATTGACCATGGAACAGATGCTGAAAAGCTCATTAGGCGATCTGCCATGGCCGCTTCAGCAGCCTATAAAGACCAAATCTCTGTTAAGTCCTATCAAAAAGGTGAAGACGAAAACTATCTTTACAGGCTGCATTTAATAGAAGAGTTAAAAGTCGCACTCGAAAATCCGAACAGCCCTCTTTTCATGAACTACCAACCAAAGTTAAATATAGCGACGGGGAAGGTCGATAAACTTGAAGCTTTGATTCGCTGGATCAACAACGAAGATAAATTTGTAAATCCAGAATTGTTTGTAGGCTTGGCAGAGCAAGCAGGTTTAATTATTACCTTAACCCAGTGGGTTATATTACAAGTTGTTAAACAGGTTGATCAATGGAATCAACTTGGATATCACTTTCAAGTGTCTATTAACGTTTCAACTCAAGACATTCAAAATAATCAATTCATTGACTATTTATTGGCGACATTGAATAAATATAATGTCGCCGCAACACAAATAACCCTTGAGCTAACCGAAAGAGATTTAGCGGAAGATGAAATACTCGTAGAGAGGCGGCTACATCACCTAAAGTCTCTAGGTTTTGAAGTCTCCGTCGATGATTATGGCATTGGACAATCGTCACTCGCTAAATTAAAAAACTTACCCGTCGATGAGCTAAAAATCGATAAGACTTTCATTTTAAAATTAGATCAATGTCAGCAAGACCAATACATTGTAGCTTCAACCATATCACTTGGGCATAAACTTGGGCTTCGCGTAGTTGCAGAAGGTGTTGAAAATAATGAAAGCCTAAAATTACTTCGCCAATTTCAGTGTGATTATGCGCAAGGCTATTATCTATCCAGGCCAATGAGTGCGGAAAAATTTATTGAGTGGTATGAAAGCAATGAATACCCTTATTAGAATTATCTTACTCATGCTACCAATTATAAGCTTTGCTAATGGTAAATTATTAGCTACACCTGGGGTTTCTCAAGTAGAAGGTTCTGGGGGTGGCGGACTGGTGCCTTGGGCTCAATTAGCCGGCTATGCAACAGAAGACGAATTAGCAGCTTCAGCATTTTGCTCTCATGCAAACCTGAAAGACTTTCAATTAAATAGTTGCGGCGGCCAAGTAAATTTTTATGATCGCTTAGCGCTTTCTTTTGCCAAACAAACTCTCAATGTAGAGCCACTATCCTTAACTTTATCGCAAAAAATCATAGGCATTAAATTAAGGCTTTACGGTGATGTGGTGTATAGCGACTGGCCACAACTATCACTGGGGATTCAACATAAATCGTTGGCTACCCCTGATGTGGCGTTATTATTAGGCGCTGGTGATAATACTGGTAACGATATTTATTTAGCGGCCAGTAAATTACACCTCGGTTTACTTGCGGGCTATAACGTATTATGGAATTTTTCGGCTCGCTATACCGAAGCCAATGAACTTGGACTACTCGGCTTTGGTGGCCCGAACAACAAAGCGTCAATAAATTCAGAAGCCTCTGTGGCGATTTTGCTAAATAAGCACCTAGCTATCGGTACAGAATACCGACAAAAGCCTGATAATTTAGGGCTGAAAGAAGATGATTGGCAAGATGTCTTTATCGCTTGGTTTCCAAATAAGCACCTGAATTTCACCCTAGCGTATCTTGATTTAGGCGCTATAGCCGCAGTGCCACATCAAACGGGCTGGTATTTATCGTTAGCGGGGTCCTATTAATTATGCCTAAATTCTTCAACTACTGTTTAATTGTCATTAGCGCTCAACTAGCATTGGCGTGCAGCAGTAACAGCGTTCAGCAAGATTCCAGCCTTTATCATGAAATAGGCGGTCATGAAGCAATTGAACGGATAGTGAATGCCTTTACCCTAAGAATTGTGCAAGATAAAAGCATTTTGCCTTATTTTTCAAAATCCAATGTCACACACTTTAAACAAGGTTTCATCAGCCATTTATGTGATGCTGTCGGTGGCCCATGCCAATACAAGGGCGATACAATGCGTGATATTCATACAGGCATGAACATCACGGAGAAAGACTTCAATCGAACCGTGGAGCTATTAATTGATGCGATGGGAGATGCTGGGATTGACTATCAATCTCAAAACAAAATACTTAAACAACTCGCGCCCTCTAGAGAGACAATAATTAAAATATAATATGTATGGCATCATTGAAGACTCGCCAAACGTGCTAAAGCACGACTGTTTACCTCAATGAATGACAATTAATTATATTTTACTCACGACAATGACTGTTAGAGTTATTACAATAGGACGTTCTGCACATACAGCTCAGAGAATAATAAGAAAATGAATGCAACGAAAACCTTAAAAGATCAAAAAAATGCGTTAATTGCTGACTATGCGGTACGCAGCAATACGAAGGCTTTTATTCAAACCCTCACTACGATTGTGCCTTATTTCGTTTTATTCTACCTTGCCATCGAAAGTCTCAAGATTTCATATTGGTTAGCGGCAGGAATTACCTTAATACTTACATTATTCATCATTCGAGTATTTGTGATGCTGCACGATTGTGGCCATAACTGTTTATACGTAAATCCTCGCGAGAATAAAATTGCAGGCTTCATTTTTGGCGTTCTGTGCGGTGTACCACAATATGTCTGGTCAAAACATCACGATTTCCACCACTCAACCAACGGTAACTGGGAAAAATATCGCGGTCCACTCGCTGTATTATCAGTAGACCAATACGCTGAACTCAACGAGAAAGGCAAAAAATCTTACGCCAATCAGCGCAATTTAAGACTCGCCCCAATGGCCGGTTTCTTATATTTCATTTTCAATCCAAGATTTACTTGGATGAAAGGCAGTATTCAGTTTGCAATTTTCTTTATTAAAGAAAAGTTGAATAACCTATCTAAGCCTGCCAGCGAGATCAATGCCGAGTTTAAAACCAACTACTGGAATACATGGCAAGAATACCGTCACATGACGGGGAATAATTTAGTCCTGCTATCGGTTTGGGTATTAGCGGCGAGCTACTTTGGTATTATTGAGTTTTTCAGTATCTATATTGTTGCGCTATCTTTGGCGGGGGCGATTGGCATCGTATTATTTACCGTGCAGCATAACTTCGAAGACTCTTATGCCGCAAGCAGTGAAAACTGGGATTATTTTACCGCTACTCTAGACGGCACCAGTTTTTTACAACTGCCTAATTTTTTAAATTGGTTCACCGCTGACATTGCTTATCACCACATTCATCATCTTTCAGCCCGTATTCCTAATTACAATTTAGTGAAGTGTCACGAGCAGTATAAACATCTATTTGATCGTGTAAGACGCATTAAACTCAGTGAAATTCCCAACGCGTTTAAATTCATTATTTGGGATAATCATACCAGTAAGATCATCAGTGTTGAGCAATACGAAGCGACCTATGGCGAAGTAGCCATGGAGCCCACGACGTCAACATAATAAGAAACAGGGCGTTAAAAACTGTGCCTAAAAAGACAAGTTTTAGTCCTAATAAAACCAGTTTTTCTTTTTAAAGCCGTTTAGACTGGATGCAGTCTAAACAAATATAAAAAGAGTACTGGGCATGTCGACAACAGATTCTGAATTCAATTACATTATTATAGGCGGTGGCTCAGCAGGCTGTGTTCTTGCTAACCGCCTCTCTGCCGATCCCAAAAATCGCGTTTGTCTGTTAGAAACAGGCCCCAGTGATAACACGCCTCTGATATCTACGCCCATTGGTGTTATTGGCCTGATGGACAGTAAAAAATACAACTGGATGTTCAACTCACAAGCCGAACCCACTCAGCATGATCGCACGATCTACTGTCCACGCGGCAAAGTACTGGGTGGCAGCAGCGCTGTGAACGCGATGCTTTATACTCGTGGCACACCGAGCGATTACAATTATTGGGCGAGCTTAGGAAACGAAGGCTGGGGGTATAATGATATTCTACCCTACTTCAAATCGACCCAGCATCAAGAACGCGGCGCGAGTGATTTTCACGGCACAGAAGGCGAACTCAACGTCGCCGAAGGGCGCTCCAATCATCCGCTAGGGGAAACCTTGCTCGCAGCATGTCGCCAAGCAGGTTACCTAGATAACCCTGACTTTAACGGCGCTCAGCAAGAAGGCATTGGTTATTACCAAGTCACACAAATTAATGGCGAACGCTGCAGTGCGGCTCGCGCCTTTTTACACCCAATAACTCAACGCCAAAACTTAACCGTGATTACCGAAGCCAGAGTCGCCCGCATACTTATCGAAAATAAAAGGGCCGAAGGGGTGGAGTATTTTAAAGACGGAGAGTTACAGATACTAAAAGCAACAAAAGAAGTCATTATTTCTGCCGGTACGTTTTGCTCCCCGCAACTGTTAATGCTGTCGGGCATTGGCCCTGAGGAAGAATTAAAGCAGCACCAAATCCCCGTTAAACATCACTTACCGGGTGTCGGTTTAAATCTACAAGAACATGTCGACATTATTACCGTCACTAAAAGTAAAAAAGCGAATACCGTCGCGTTACGCCCTATTGGAATAGCGCAAGTATTAAAAGACATTTGGTTTTACATTAATCAACGCAAAGGATTTTTAACCACGTCGATTGTAGAAACCGGTGGTTTTATTAAATCAAAGCCAGAACTTAAAGATCCCGATATGCAATTGCAATTTATTCCATTAGTTATGGAGGATCATGGCCGTAAAAAATCAACGCTGCTAACCTACGGTTACTCGTTACATAATTGCTTGTTGCGCCCTAAAAGTCGCGGCCAAGTGAGTCTGCATAATAATGATTTTCGACAAGATCCTAAGATAGAACTGAACATGCTCAGCCATCCCGATGATTTATCCGCCATGGTCGATGCGGTAAAAATCAATTTAAATATTTTTTCCCAGCAAGCTTTTGATGACGGCCGTGGTAAATCAATCTTTCCCAGCAAAAATAGCCCCGGTCAAAATAGCCTCAGTGATCAAGAAATTGAAGACTTCGTGCGAGAAAAAGCCAACCATGTTTATCACCCTGTCGGCACCTGTAAAATGGGTAATGATAAAGACGCGGTCGTTAACGATCGATTACAAGTCCATGGCATCACAGGCCTACGTGTCGTTGATGCGTCGATAATGCCTACGCTAGTAGGTGGTAATACCAATTCGCCCACAATAATGATCGCTGCCAAAGCTGCGGATATGATACTGGCAAATCATTGCTCTAATTAGAGCACTTTAGGGCATCAATCGATGCCCTGCTCAAACCACAAACAACAAAAAACCCCAATTAATAGAATTTCCGATATATTATTGCTTAAAAGCACAATTCAATACGACTATTTGCCACCATTCACCCCTTCTTTGCATTTATAGTTAACTCATCAATTAGTTAATCCTTTTTATCACTTCTTTGTGAAGTTTAGGTGCCCAAGATGAGCCAAGTTCAGACAAGCCGTTTCAATCATAAAAAGTATCAATCTTTTCAGCAAATCATGCCTGCGTTGAAAATGGAAAATCGCCAGTGGCCAAGTAATACCATTACTCAGGCGCCTCAATGGTGTGCGGTTGATCTTCGTGATGGTAACCAAGCCTTGATTGAGCCGATGTCTGTGGCGCAAAAACAGAAGATGTGGACGTTAATGGTGAAAATGGGCTTTAAGCATATTGAAGTCGGTTTTCCTTCTGCCTCACAGCCTGATTTTGATTTCGTGCGCTGGTTGATTGAAGAAAACCAAATTCCAGAAGATGTCACCATTCAAGTATTAACTCAGGCCCGTGATGCCTTGATTGAGCGTACCTACCAATCGTTAGCAGGTGCTGAGCGCGCGATTGTTCATGTGTATAACTCAACTTCGCCGGTACAACGCGAAAAAGTGTTTGGCTTGGATAAGCAAGGTATTATCGACATCGCCACTCATGGAGCTGAAAAGGTATTGAGCGAGTCCAAGAAATACCCAATGACCGATTGGACGTTTGAATATTCACCCGAAAGTTTTTCGAGCACAGAAACCGATTTTGCCATTGACGTCTGTAATGCCGTTATCGATGTCTGGCAGCCAAGCGCTGACAATAAGGCCATTATCAATTTGCCAGCAACCGTAGAGTGCGCAGGGCCAAATGTCTTTGCAGACCAAGTTGAAACCTTTTGCAACGGTGTGAAACAGCGTGAGAACATCATCATTTCGATTCATACTCATAATGATCGTGGCTGCGCAGTGGCCGCTGCTGAGATGGCTATTTTAGCCGGAGCTGATCGCATTGAAGGCACCTTGATGGGTAACGGTGAACGCACCGGTAATATGGATTTAATCACCATGGCGATGAACTTGTACAGCCAAGGCATTGATCCTGAAATTGATGTGTCGATTGCTGATGAAGTCGTAGCAACCGTTGAAGAATGTACCCAGATTAAAACCCACCCTCGCCATCCATGGTTTGGCGAATTGGTCTATACCGCATTCTCGGGTAGCCACCAAGATGCGATTAAAAAATGCTTGTCAGTCCAGCGCGATGACCAGCAATGGGATGTGGCTTATTTGCCTATCGACCCTAGAGATTTAGGTCGTGATTACCAATCGGTTATTCGCGTGAATAGCCAGTCAGGTAAAGGCGGCGTCGCGTATATTATGGAAACTGAATTTGGTATTAATTTACCACGCTGGATGCAAATTGAATTAAGCCGATCCGTACAAGAATACAGCGTAAAAAATAGCTGCGAAGTCGATAACAAAACCATTTATGAAATCTTTCAACAGCAATTTGTACAACGAGATCATCAAAATGAACAACAGTATCAAGTTTTAGGCTATGAAATGCACAAGCAAGGTGAGCAAGAGTCTATTCAAGCCAGCATTTGTGATGGCACCACTCATGGTGAAACCATAACAATACATGGCCAAGGCAAGGGTATTATTTCTGCGTTGAGCGATGGTTTACACAAAACATTGGGGATTGATTTTCAAGTACAACACTTTGATCAAATTGCATTGAGTAAGGGCACGCATGCTCAAGCGATGGCGTTTGTTCAAATAAAGATTAATGACCTCAAGTTTATGGGTATCAGTCAACACCAGGATATTATGACGGCCACCATCAACAGTGTTTTAGCCAGTATTAACAGCTATTTGGAATATCAGAAAGCAGCCGCTTAACCGTTACAAATAGGAGTAAACATCGATAAGTAAGAACTAGAAAGCTAAATGCTTTCTAGTTCTTCTAATAACTTATCCACTAAAAGTAGTTTTGATTCTTAAGTGTTATTAATGGCGTTTGACTGCCTTCTTCCCTAATCAAGTCATCAACCATTGTTGAGAAGCAGGTACATCGTCATCTTGTGATACTTCGAGCGTGCACTGGAATATAAACTCAGCACCTTCTTTTTTACTGTTAATTGTGATTCCT
>JBNMPQ010000061.1:0-11740 GCA_051276935.1 Oleispira sp.
TATCCGTTTGTATTAACTCAGCCGGTACGCACAAAACTGGCGTTTATTCATCACGCTATTCATAACCGATTGAATCGTATGCCTGAATTGGTTATAGAAACTAATAACGGCTAAATCGAAACTTATGACGATAAGCGCTCTTAATGCACTTATCGTTTAATAAAGCCTTCAGGTCTTCGTGAGACATCAACCGATACTTCTAAAATCGGACTTTTCCCCCCACCAAAAATAACACCTTTTAACGGTGTGACATCATAATAGTCTCGACCCTCTGCGGTCACTATATGCTGCACTCCTGCGCGGACATCATTGGTAGGGTCAAATTCAATCCAGCCCTCTTGTGGAGAATAGTATGCAAGCCAAGCATGGGTTGCATCAGCGCCTACCAGTTTTTCTTGGCCTGGCGGTGGCAAGGTTTCCATGTAACCTGATACGTATTTTGCAGGTATACCCATGGCGCGTAAGCAACCAATTTGCAGATGAGCAAAGTCTTGGCAAACCCCTTTTTTATGTGCGAGCACCTCTGACAATGGGGTTGAGATATTGGTGAAACCTGGAGTATAGGTAAAGTCCTGAAAAATTCGTGTGGTTAACTCTTCGACGCACGTGTAAAGCGGACGTGATAATGAAAACGAAGGGCTTGCATAATCTGAAAGTTCTTTATTGACTTTAATCATGGGTGAATCTAAACAAAACTCACGAGCTTGTATGACGTCTATGGAAGGCGTATCTTTCAGGAATTTCAATGCATTTGCATAGCTTATTCCAAAGTCGAGATTTAAGTCTAATCGGTTTTCTGCAACGTCGACAAGGCTTTCAGCCGTAATGGATAATTCACTGTGGGGTGTTTGAATTTCGAAATGATAACTGTGATTACCAAAATAATCAGTGCGCTTATTCGCATGAGTCTCTTGCGGTGAAATAATCATTAGGCTTTCTAAGCAGGTTTGCCTTACAGTATTTCTAGGCATTAAATTGGCTAGGTTGTAACAATGAGAGACTTTGCCAGCGTATTTATATTTTGTTATATGTCTAACTTGATAGCGCATCTTAAAGTTCCTTCACTATCAATGTTGTGGATGAAGTACGCAGGTTCATCAATAATCGTTTAAAAGTCATGGCGTTAGTCCTCCCAAGACGTAGTAACAAGTTGCTGTGGATCGATGCGATGATCGAAGTACTTATCGCTTAGAATATTACTGAAGTCAGACAGTAAGGTATTTAAACGTATCAGCAAGGCAGAAAGTTCAAATCTTGATCCTTCTTGGCTCTCTGCTAATGTGGTTATCCGTGATAGTTTCAAACTGGTGACCGCTTCCAATAAAGCGCGGTCTTCCTCATCAAGTCCTTTGAGGTTAGGATCGGTTCGGCGTACTGCAGCAAAATGATTTTGCAATCGTTCGAACTGAAAAATTAACGATCTTGGATTGGTATCATCTAGTATAACAAGCTCTAAACCTAACTCTATACCGCTGCGGGTTCTGCTGTGACGGCGGTAAGTTATGAACACTTCCATCGAACGTAACATAGCGTTAAGCAGTGTTTTATCATCACTTTTATCGGTTGTTTGAGTCACCAGCGTCGTGACGGTTTTCATGATTTGTACGGCGCGTTCAACTCGACGGCCCATGTCCATAAAATGCCAACCGACGCCACGAACCATGCTTTCTTGCATTAAGCCTGACAGTGCAATAAGCGGAATCACGAGCGGGTCCAGATCTTCTTCTGGTGCTGAAGACAGCCCATTGGCTAACGATGATTCCAAGTTATCCAGCGCGTCTCTAATGTCATTGATTACTCGGATAGTATCTGAAGAGAGCAATTCTTTAGATTCGTCAGCACAATATAATAATGAGTTAAGTGTCGATTTTATGCTGCCTGGACGATTTCCATCTTTAATAATTAATAATAATTCTTCTTCAGGATAGGCGAGCTGTTCGTCTGAGGCATTCAGAAACCCAGGATGAGTTCCAGTCACTTCAGTAATGGATCGCAGTAATATGCGCTGCGATTCTTTACTGATCCCTTGCTCATCGTTAATCATTATAAAAACGGTTCTGAGTATGCGCAGTGATGCCTCTGCTCGTTCTGCGTAGCGTCCCATCCAAAATAGATTTTCAATCACTCGACTTGGCAAGCTCATCAGTGAAGATTCAAGTTCTGCCTGCCCACCTTCAAGTGAATCGTTATCGCCAATACGTTCTGGTTCAGTGGCTGTAATCCAAGTATCTTTACTTGGGCAGCCCGCTTGCATACTAATAATTGGGCTGCCAACGTCATTACCAACGCGAGTCAAGCCACCAGGCATAACAATGTAGGAATTATCGGCTGCGACAGAGAAGGTTCGCAGAATTGCGGGCCTTGGCTGCAGCGTCCCTTTTATCAATGACGGAATGTGGGGTTTATCAATGCGTTCTTGTGCAACAAACTGATTGGGCTGATGACGAATTTTACGCAACAGTTCAGTCGTATCGGTTTCGTTTAGGTCGCCGCCAAACACACTTTTTAAACTATGACCTCTGTAAATAGGCTTAATAATTAAGTGTTTAAAATTGGCCATGACAAATTTTAAGTCGTCAGCATCACCACACCAATAAGTTTTAACCGAGTCTAGGCGTGGCTCTCTGCCGAGCAATGTTTTACTAATCTCTGGTAGATATTTTAATAGAATAGGGTTTTCAAGCACGCCTGAACCAATAGGGTTTGCCATAATAACTCGGCCTGCTCGAACAACATCAAGTAACCCTGGCACGCCGAGTTGGGAATTACTGCGCAGCTCGACGGGGTCGCAAGATACATCATCAACCCGTCTTAAAATAACGTCGACACGATCAAGGCCATCTAAAGATTTCATCCATACAAAACCATTTCTTACTACTAAGTCACCACTTTGGACCAGTGGAAACCCTAAATAATTAGAGATATAAGAATGGTCAAAGTAGGTTTCGTTATGCGCGCCAGGGGTGAGTACGACGACTCTTGCTTGGCCATCAGACGGCGACAACGAAATTAGTTTGTGGCGAAGGCGTTGGAAGAAACTAGCGAGTCTGTGGACATGGCTGTCGCGAAATAAACTGGGAAATACCCGTGACATCACGGTTCTATTTTCTAGTACATAACCCGCACCACTCGGTGCTTGCGTACGGTCTGAGAGTACACACATGCTGCCGTCTGGTCGCTGAACCATATCGGCTGAGTGAAGAATAAGCTCGTGTTCGCCTGGGATTTTTATGCCTTGGCAGGCTCGTAAAAAGCCACCATGGCCAAATAAGGCTTCTGGGGGAAGAGCATGCTGTTTAAGTAAGGTTCTTTCGCCGTAAAAATCTCGTAGCATTAAATTAAACAGTTCTGCGCGTTCAAGTAACCCCGCTTCAATGACTGACCAATCTTCGCTGCCAATAATAGCCGGTACAAGATCCAGTTCCCATTGGCTGTTAGTGGTGGGGCCTTTACCGTAAATATTATAGGTAACACCATCGTCACGTAGAATGCGTCGCGCTTTATCTTGGCGCTCATTAAGTGCGGTTGATCCTAAATTGTTTAGACTACTGAGTAAATAATCCCATTCCGGCTTGATCGCGCCTTCTTGCGTATAAACCTGATCCGGAATACCAGCGGCTGGGCGATTATAGTTCAGACTTTTACTCGTATGTGTCTGCCCTTGTGTTTGAGACTGAGTTTGCGCCTGCATTTGAAGTTGTGGCTGAGGTAAAGGCTGATTTTGGGGATAAAGGGGTTCTGACACAATTGCCTACCTGATGACGAAGATATATTGGCTCAACCAAGGGTGGGATTGAGTACTTTAATTGAGCGAGCCGTATTATATACTTATTTTCAAATTGAGTATCACGTAGACAAAGGAACCTTCTGGTGAAGGTTCCTAAATCTATATGATTTAACGAACGGCTAGCAGTCTATCGGTCTACGCAGGTCTAACGTATGCGGATACTCGTTAGTCGGCTCTTCGCGCAGAGGCTCAAGTTTTTTATCATGGCTTTGCGTATGGCTTAGCTTTTCAAAGCGATTGATGCGCCGTGATTCTGCTTCAAAGGAATTGACTGGGAAAGCATCGTAACTACGTCCGCCAGGATGAGACACATGATAACTACAGCCGCCCATCGACTTGCCATTCCACGTATCAATGACATCAAAGATCAACGGCACGTGTGGGCTAATGCGAGGATGAAGCGCCGAAGGTGGCTGCCATGCACGGTAGCGAACAGCCCCCACATATTCCCCATGGCGATCGGTATTAATCAAGGGTACTCGGCGGCCATTACAGGTTAATACATAGCGGCCATCGGTAAGTCCAGTCGCTTTAATCTGTAAGCGTTCAACCGAGGAGTCGACATAGCGAGACGTACCAAAGCTGCTACTTTCTTCGCCTAATACATGCCAAGGTTCAATCGCCCAGCGCAGTTCAAGCTCAATATTATCCAGCTTTACACGACCGTAATGAGGAAAGCGGAATTCTTCAAACGGGGCCAGCCAATCAAGTTCGAATGGGTAGCCGTGGTCTTGTAAATCGCCGACAACGTCTTTCATGTCTTGCCAGATGTGATGCGGCATCATGAAGCGATCATGCAGCGCAGTGCCCCAGCGGACTAACGGTTTCTTGTACGGTTCTTTCCAGAATCGAGCCAGCAGCGTTCTGATCAATAACGACTGCACCAATGCCATGCGGCTGTGTGGCGGCATTTCAAAGCCACGGAATTCTAAAATTCCTAAGCGACCACTGGCACTGCTAGGTGAATAAAGTTTATCGATACAGAACTCAGAGCGGTGAGTATTACCGGTAATGTCGATCAATAAATTACGTAATAAACGGTCAACTAACCAAGGCTGTGTCACTTCTTCTTCAGACATTTGCGCGAAGGCTATCTCCAGCTCGTACAACATCTCATCACGGCCTTCATCAACTCGTGGCGCTTGGCTAGTCGGGCCCAAGAACATGCCAGAGAACATGTAAGACAAGCTAGGGTGATGCTGCCAGAATGTAATAAAGCTGCGCAATAAGTCAGGACGACGTAATAGCGGGCTGTCTTCTGGTGATGCGCCACCTAGCGTGATGTGGTTACCACCGCCGGTGCCTGTATGACGGCCATCGAGCATAAACTTCTCTGTGGATAAGCGCGATAAGCGGGCTTCTTCATAGAGTTTCGTCGTAGTCTCGACGAGTTGTTCCCAGTTATCAGATGGGTGAACATTCACTTCAATAACGCCTGGATCTGGAGTGACTAGCAATTTCAATAAGCGTGGATCACGAGGGGGTTCATAACCTTCAATAATGACAGGTAATGATAACTTCGTAGTGACCTCTTCAATTGCAGCAACCAGAACGATGTAGTCTTCTAAGTATTCTAGTGGTGGCATGAATATATGAAGACGACCTTCGCGCGCCTCAATACACATGGCGGTGCGAACCACTTCTTTCCACTCAGGATCCTTTTTAAGCTCATTATCAATTTTCTTATTGGCTAATAACGCTTGCTCAGCCGCACTTAATTCACTGTGCGTCGGGATCGGGCTAGCAAAGCGAATGTCGGTACGTTTAACCAGCGGATCACGTGGTGCAAAAGGATCACGCTGAATTGGCAGCTCTTGATCTGCTTTAGCCAGCGAGGGTAAATCGTTTAACGGTAAGCGTAAACCCATAGGGGAGTCGCCTGGAATCAATACAATTCTTTCGCGTTTCATTGGCCAAACGCTGCTTTTCCATTGCTTGTCACCTTCGCCGCGACCCATAGGAATAACCAAGCCACTCGGCACACTGATGCCACGATCGATAAGCGCCGCTAGACGCCTGCGGTCTAAATCTGATTTGACGTTTTGCGCCAATAAATCGATGTTCTTAGGCAGCGATTGTTCTTTTTGCAGATAGTGCAAAGCATCTTCGTAGGCAGGCTGGCAGTGTGCACTTGAAATTTCTAATAAAGTACAAAGCGCGTGACTTAGACGACAGGCATCTTTAATAGTATGTCCATAGTCTTTATCGATACGTGCGAGGCTGCTGGCTTGAGTCCAAAGAGGTTCGCCATCTTTACGCCAAAAAACGCCCAACGCCCAGCGTGGAATTTCTTCACCAGGATACCACTTGCCTTGTCCATAATGGACTAAGCCATTGGGTGCAAAGCGATCTCGGATGCGTAGCAATAACGTTTTTGCTAAAGACAGTTTGTCGTCACCTAGAGCATCGGTATTCCACTGTCCTGACTCCATATCGTCGATCGAAACAAACGTCGGTTCACCCCCCATCGTGAGGCGGACATCATTTTTTTCAAATTCTTTATCAACACTCGCACCGAGAGCCAATATGTTTTGCCATTGGTCTTCGGTATACGGTTTAGTAACACGTGGGTCTTCTAAAACACGCGTTACTGTATTGCTGAAATCAAATTCTACTTCACACTCATCGGTGAAACCTGCGATAGGCGCAGCGGAGACAGGGTGTGGAGTACATGCTAATGGAATGTGCCCTTCGCTAGCAAACAAACCCGAAGTAGGATCAAGACCGACCCAGCCAGCGCCCGGTAAAAAGACTTCACACCAAGCATGAAGATCGGTGAAATCTTCTTCGGTTCCAGACGGTCCATCTAGCGACTGCTCATCGGCTTTTAGCTGCACCAAATAGCCCGACGCAAAGCGCGCAGCTAAACCTAGATGACGCAACAGTTGAACTAATAGCCAAGCAGAATCACGACAAGAGCCTTTTGCACTTTCGAGTGTTTCTTCTGGTGTTTGTACACCAGGCTCAAGGCGCACTAAGTATTCAATTTCTTGTTGTACTTGTTGATTAACTTCAACCAGAAAATCGTTAATACGTTGCTTCTTGGTATTAACTTCTTTCAAACGCTTTCTAAATAAAGAGCCGCAGTTCTTACCTTTAGAGGACTCTTTTTCTAGGTAAGGCAGTAATTCTTTTTTCAGTTGTTTTGGATACGTGAAGGGAAAATATTCTGCGTATTCTTCAACAAAGAAATCAAAAGGATTAATCACTGTCATGTCGGCAACAACTTCGACATCGACTTCAAATTCGGTACATTTTTCTGGGAAAACCAAGCGCGCTAAGTAGTTACCAAACGAATCTTGCTGCCAGTTAATGAAATGTTCAACGGGTTTGATGTTTAAGCTATAGCTATGAATTGGCGTTCTGCTATGCGGAGCAGGACGAAGCCTCACCGTGTGAGGCGATAAGCTCACAGGGCGATCAAATTTATAACGGGTTCTATGATTTATAGAAACGCGGATAGTCATTTATGTTCAGCCTTGTTGGTTAGTAAACCAATTCTCGGAAATACTGGAATGAATCGCAGCTATATCCAATTGCATGTCGTTTAGAAAATCTTTCATTGGAATACCAAGGTCGCGGTAATCCATTGCAATGAGGCGTTCTTCTTGAATCTTTTTAACGGTATTCACAACCGGTATATGATGCGGTAAGCTTTCCAAGAAACCTTTCACCGCTGCTAAACAGTAGGTGATCGATCTTGGGAACGCTTTATCTTCAATAATATAGCGCGCGAC
This sequence comes from Oleispira sp., assembly GCA_051276935.1. Classification (GTDB taxonomy): domain Bacteria; phylum Pseudomonadota; class Gammaproteobacteria; order Pseudomonadales; family Oceanobacteraceae; genus Oleispira. The sequence continues at coordinate 7,525 of JBNMPQ010000061.1, forward strand.
TAGCTGACTTTTAACGGTTGAACGCACGGTGCGACGATAGCTTTGATCAGCATCCAGTGATCGTAAGACCTGGCCCCAAATTATTTGTTGGCTGTTAATCGCTTCGGCATCGTCCATTACTTGCAGTTGTGCTCGAACCCCTGCATCCAATAAACGGGTCGTCATATCGGCACGCTCAATATTGCGTCCAAGTCCCATAAAGCTCCACACGGCATCGCGCGGCATGGTGCCCATTAAGAGGCCTTGAATTTGCTGGCAACTTTTAATCACACCGTTCAAAAAGTGAAAACGTTGGCTACGATTAATGCCTTGCTGTAAGTTCTCTATAACAAACATATTCAATTCGTTAATCATTACCCAAATTTGAGCAGGGACAACATCACGAGTGGTTCTTAAGTTTTCTCGAGCAAACTTTAAGTTAGAAACGACCGAGCAAGGATTGTTCTCTTCACTTAATAAAAATTTAATAACATTGCGCTCATCTTGAACTTTATAGCGTTCATCGAAGGCTTCTTCTGCACTGTTGATGGTAATTAAGTTGTACCAACCGATACCGACACTGGTCGGTAGGTCAGACATCAGTTTGTCATAAACGCTAATAAGGCGAACGGTATTTTCAATTCGTTCCAAATAGCGGGCTGCCCAATATGTTCTTTCTGCTACGCGAGATAACATGTATTTCTCCTGTGTCTAATCAACTATTTGTTATTCAACGATCCAAGTATCTTTACTACCGCCACCTTGTGACGAGTTCACTACCAAGGATCCCTTTTTCATTGCCACTCGGGTTAATCCACCCATGGTAACGTAGGAATTTTTTCCTTGAAGAACAAAAGGTCTTAAGTCGAGATGTCGAGCTTCTAGTTGATTTTTTCCTACAAAGGCAGGAGCGGTTGATAACGCTAAGGTAGGTTGTCCTATGTAATTTCTAGGATTTTCATTGATCAATTTAACGAATTTGTCGCGCTCTTTTTTAGTTGAGTGCGGACCTACAAGCATGCCGTAACCGCCAGATTCGTTGGCTGGTTTTATAACCAGCTTTTCAATATTATCAATCACGTATTCACGTTGCTCTTTGTCGTAACATAAATAGGTTTTAACATTTTTTAGAATCGGTTCTTCTTTCAGGTAGTAGCGAATAATGTCAGGTACAAAAGCATAAATAACCTTATCATCGGCAACGCCTGCGCCAGGTGCGTTGGCTAAACCTACATTGCCAGCTTTCCAAGCGCGCATTAATCCCTTAACGCCAAGCTGGGAGTCTTTATTAAAAACTTCTGGATCAATAAATAAGTCATCGATGCGGCGATAAATAACATCAACTCGCTCAAGTCCTGCAATAGTTTTCATGTAAACACAATCGTCATCTTTAACGACTAGGTCAGCACCTTCTACCAACTCACAACCCATGTTTTGAGCTAAAAATGCATGCTCAAAATAGGCCGAGTTATAAATGCCCGGAGTTAATACCACAACCACTGGGTTTGGGATGTCACGCGGTGACAGCACGATTAACGTTTCGAATAATTGGGTACAATAATCATCAATTGGAGCGATTTTTATTTCTTCAAACAGTTCAGGAAGTATACGCTTAGTGATTGATCGATTTTCCAGCATGTAAGAAACACCGGAAGGTACACGTAAGTTGTCTTCTAAAACATAAAACTCACCGTCGCTATCGCGCACCAAATCAGTGCCGCAGATGTGTGCCCAAACCCCTAAAGGAGGCGAAAACCCGACACATTCTTTGCGAAAGTTTTCTGATTGCTCAAGCACGTAGGCAGGGACAATACCGTCTTTAATAATGTTCTGGTCGTTGTAAATATCATCAATAAACATATTGAGAGCTTTTAAGCGTTGCTTTAAACCTTCGGCAGTGACATCCCAGTGCGCTTTACTGATGGTTCTTGGTACGATATCAAATGGCCATGCTCGGTCAATATTTCCTTGATCGGAATAAACAGTAAAACTAACGCCCATTTCTTTGATCGTTGATTCAGCCGCCTTACGATGGAGCTCTACAGTATCTTCGGAGAGAGTTTTAAAATAAGACACTAATTTTTTAGCGGGTTTACGCGCATTGCCAGGACTGCTCATGACTTCATCATAAAAGTCATCGCACGCATAAGTATTCCATATGTCTGTCATTTTTATTCAAAGTCCTTTATCAATTAATAGCACTAAAAATTAAGAAAACAATGCATTTACTTTTACTCAAAACGCTGGATTCATTCGTAGATCGTCAAAATCTTAATGTGCGTCATGAGCGATTATGTTAATTAAACGCCTGTCATCTAATAACCTATGGCTTACATATCAGAAGCAATATTTGGACCAAGAAATAATGAAAAATCACGTCGTTTTTAGTTCATGCGACTGATTTTGTTAAATTTTTTCAACGGCTATTTGCTTTACTATAAGATTACTGGGTGGACCAAATTGATTAAAGATTGCAACGTCTGCTGCATCTCTGCCATAACCAATGGCTACGTAGCCACCTCTTAATTCTGCCTGAGTGGCATCAAAGGTATACCAGCGCCCACCCACGTAAGCTTCAAACCAAGCGTGTAAATCCATCGGCACCAATCCATGTAAGTAACCGACCACAAGCCTTGCGGGAATGCTTAGGCTTCGACAAAGGGCAATACCAAGGTGTGAAAAGTCACGGCAAACACCAGAACCTCTAAAATTGATTTCGGTTGCAGATAGTTGAATGTCACTGCCTTCCATTTCATACGCTATATTAGATCGAATCCAGTGTTCAATAGCCGATACTTGATCGTAGCCTGGTAGATATCCTGATGTGATTTTTGAGGCTAAATTTGAAAATCTATCTGATTCACAGAATCGGCTGGGCAATAAATAACTGAGTATCGCATCGGGAAGATTTTCGATGTCAACAAAAGGAGCGCCTGGTAATCGATCATAAATATCTGAAATCATCACTTCAGCAGCGGTGTTGATAACAAGTCTTCCAGGCGGGGCAATTAATCGCTGGCAAAGATTGCCGTAAGGATCACTGAATTCGAAAACCGGTAGCATAGGGGTGTGTCTATATTCTTCACTAATAATCCATTGCTGAGAGCCACTGCAAGGCTTTAGCATAAATATAAAGGGGGTATGAATCTCAATATCGAACTCTAAATAACAGCTGGTACGCAGCAGCATTATTGCAACCTTTCAACTTAGTGAGTATTAAAGTAGCCTAGAAAAGATAAACTTGAAAGAGATATTATCGTCAGCTTATGGGTTGTTATACTAGAAAGTATCGGCATTGAGGTCTAAAGAATTATTTAGTGCACGTTTTAATGTATTACAGACACTTGTGTGTGATTTTAGTGTTGTAGTGCAGATAATTACTTGGTTGTAGCCCGTTAAAAATTATTGATACAGGTTGTCAAATGAAGAGTCAGGTTGAGAGGCTATTATTTTCAACTAAGGTTGTAATAGCAGAGAACATTATTCGTGGAACGGTTTTATATGGGATTGTTTAAGCATAAACTATTGTTGATACTATTTTGCTTCATTGCCAACAATAGTTATTCGGCCAATGACTCTTTTAGGATTGTTACCGATCCTTGGCCTCCCTACGCATACATTGACGATGGCAAAGCCGTCGGCATTGATGTTGACATTGCTTTAGCCGTTTTGGGTAATATGGGTATAAAAGGCGTAGTGGAGATGCTGCCTTGGAAGCGCAGTTTAGCTTTAGTCAAAAGCTTAGGTGCTGATGCTATATTATCGGCGGCGGTTACCAGACCGCGTAAGCAATTTTTATACTTTCCTACCGAGCCTATTTCCACGGGCGATACTGTTTTTTTTAAACGCAAAGAACGTGACATTGTTGCCAATCTCTTGGTCGATCTTTATGGGTTAAAAGTAGGAGCGATGCTCGGTTATAAGTATTGTGAAGAGCTTGATAACTCACCGTTATTACTTAAAGCATCCCGCGTAGCATCGCTAGAGCAGAGTTTTAATATGTTATTGAATGATCATGTTGATATATTAGTATCCGTCGACGCCGTTGGTTTTTATAAGGCTAAGGAGATGGGGATTGCTGCAGACGTTTCTGTGGTTAGTAATTCTCGGTATTGCTCGGTAGGAAATCACCTAGCCTTTGCTAAGAAACCTGATCGTGAAAATATGGCCACAAGATTCAGTGAAGCGCTTATTCAGTTTAAAAAGACGTCTGAATATCAAGAAATTTTAAGTAAGT
>JBNMPQ010000062.1:0-11599 GCA_051276935.1 Oleispira sp.
TTGTTGCAAAGTTGTTGCATGGGAATGCCCCTTTAGAGACCTACTTGCAGTATATTAGTGAAATCGGCTAATCAAAAAGGGGATATGAGTTTTTGTTAAGGGCTAAGTGTAAGGCCCGACTTTAAGGGATTAAATATGTCAATTACAGACTGGCCAGCGGATGAACGGCCGAGAGAGAAATTACTGGCGCGAGGTGCTGAGCATTTATCGGATGCTGAATTATTAGCAATTTTTCTACGCACAGGAGTGACGGGTAAAAGCGCGGTGGACTTAGCACGAGATTTACTGACGGGGTTTGGTGGCTTGCGTCAGCTGTTGGTTGCAGATCAGGCTTCTTTTACTAAACAGCATGGTTTGGGACCTGCAAAGTATGCGCAATTGCAGGCTGTATTAGAAATGTCACATCGCCACATGGCGCAGATTCTGCAAAAAGAAGGGGCGTTGACGAGCCCGCAGTTAACTCAACAATATCTAATGGCGCGACTTAGGGATAAACAAAGTGAGGCATTTGTGGCACTTTTTTTAGACAGCCAGCATCGGGTCATTGAATATGTGGAATTGGCACATGGGACAATTGACGGTGCGGCGGTTTATCCCCGTGAAGTGGTCAAAATGGCGCTGACCAAAAATGCAGCTGCTGTGATCTTTGCTCATAATCATCCTTCAGGAATTGCTGAGGCAAGTCAGGCTGATAAAGCCATTACTGAGCGCCTCGTTAAAGCATTGTCTTTACTCGATATTCGAGTTTTGGATCATATTATTATCGGTGACGGTGAATTTACGTCTTTTGCTGAAAAAGGCTGGTTATGACACTTATATATGACTAACATGACGGATTAAGGATGAAAAAGGGCTGTTTGAGTAAAAAACAGCCCTCAGTCCTTGCATACAACCCCAGTTTTTTGGTATAAAGCGCAACCCTTTTTTAAGGTCGTTGTGTTTCCTCTGCTCTGCTTTGGCAAATACCACCTAAAAAATTGAGGGAACTAACAGTTTCAGCTGGCATTAATCTGACCAGTTGATAACAGATTTTTCATTGGATTCTTCGTACGAAGGTCTGATATTTAATGACTCGGGGCGAGTAACAATGTCTAAAGTTTGTCAGGTTACAGGTAAGCGCCCTGTAACAGGAAATAATGTATCTCACTCAAACATCAAAAGTAAGCGTCGTTTTTTACCGAACTTACAATCCCATCGTTTTTGGGTTGAGACTGAGAATCGTTTTGTACGTTTACGCTTATCTACTAAAGCTATGCGTATTATCGACAAGAAGGGTATTGATGCCGTTCTTAAAGAAATCCGCGCACGCGGCGAAAAAGTTTAAAGGAGAAGATTATGCCACGCGATAAGATCCGTTTAGTTTCAAGTGCCGGTACTGGTCACTTCTATACAACTGATAAGAACAAACGTACGATGCCTGAAAAAATGGAAATCAAAAAGTTTGATCCAGTTGTTCGTAAGCACGTAATGTATAAAGAAGCTAAAATTAAGTAAGCTTTTTTGTCATTGAAAAACCCAGTCTTGTTGGCTTGTAAGAGTTAACAATACTGGGTTTTTTTATGTCTGGCGTTTGAGTTATTAGTGTTCAAACCTGCGATATTATAATGGGCAGGCTTACGCATAAGATAATACCCAAAAACTATTTTGAGCTCCGTCGCGTATAGGGCTTTAGCGAGTAGATCCTTTAGAATAAAATAAACGAGATAGAGCATGCCTGAACTTCCCGAAGTAGAAACCACTAAGCGCGGCATAGAACACTATCTTAAGGGGTATGTATTAGAGGCGGTTAAAATCCGTCAGGGGCGTTTACGCTGGCCTGTGGGTGAAGAAATTCAAGCTTTGGAAGGTCAGGTTATAAAATCGGTGACACGTCGTGCTAAATACATAGTGGTTGAATTCGAGACGGGTTATGCACTTTGGCACTTAGGCATGTCGGGTTCGTTGCGGTTAGTCGAACTGAGTGAAGCGGACAACTTTGCTAAGCACGATCACATTGACTGGCAATTGAGCAGCGGCAAAATTTTACGCTATCATGATCCGCGTCGTTTTGGGGCTTTGCTTTGGGTCGAAGACCCCGTGGACAACAATTACATCAATCATTTGGGTCCTGAACCCTTAACCGATGACTTTGATGCCGCGTATTTGTATGAGAAAAGTCGAGGCAGAAAAGCCCCGATTAAAACCTTCATTATGGACGGAAAAGTCGTTGTAGGAGTGGGTAATATCTACGCCAATGAAAGTCTATTTCTAGCAGGAATCAATCCGACCCTATCCGCAGGCAAAATCAGCAAAGCCAGAATGGAAAAGCTGGTTATGCATATCAAACACGTACTGGCTTCGGCGATTGAGCAAGGAGGCACAACACTAAGAGACTTTGTTGGGGGTGACGGTAAGCCTGGTTATTTCGCGCAGCAGCTCAATGTGTATGGGCGTGGTGGGAAAGAATGCGTTGAATGTGAGAATATATTAAAAGAAATTCGCCAAGGACAAAGGGCAACGGTTTATTGTGCCTCTTGCCAAAAATAGACGGTTCAAGCAGGCTCCAAGAAAATCATGTCGCCTTGATTGCGGCCCAAGTTCTTCCTAATAGTTCATACCAGGTGCGCTCTGTTTTCAGCAGAGCACGGGTTTCTATTTTCCAACTTGTAGATTCATTCGGAGCACCAAAATGCGCGGGTGCTGCGATGGGTACTAAAGCCTTTCCTTCAGTGTGCTGTTGTTCAAACCACTTTATCGAACGCTGCATATGAGAAGCTGACGTGACTAACGCAAACGTTTTTCTTTTAAGAAAAGGTGCGGTCAGTGCGGCTTCTTGTTGAGTATCTTGAGCGGTTGGGAATAAGCGAATTTTCGCTTCCGGCACACCTAAGCTCAGTGCAATTTCTCCCGCAACTTCTGCATACGGTCGGCTTTCATCACCGGCATAACCCGATAGTAAAAGTTCGGCTTCAGGGTTCGCTTGCCAAATACGGTAGCCTTCCATTAAACGATATAAACCCGTGCCGCAAAGCTGCGCCATGGGTGGAATATTGTCGCTGACAGTATGGCAGTTTCCTAATACGACAATGGCATCTACGGGCTGTGATATATCAAAGCTAGGGTATTGCTGCTCTAACGGATAGAGCACCGAGTTAGCAAAGGGTTGCCAACTGAATAGCATCAGCAGTGCCACACCCGAGAAAGCAATGGCACGGCCTATATGAACGCGCCAATAGCTGAGTATTAAGCCAAATAAGATCACTAAACAGCAAAAAGGCAGCGGCATTAACCACATGCTTATTAACTTTTTGACAAGAAAACCTAATTCCATTATTGACTCTATTTAGTCTGTGCTTCACCAAAAGCTCTAGGATCAGAAGCCGCTGTCACAGTGCCTGTTTTTTTATCCCATAAGATCGCTTGCATATTACCGTATTCACGACCCCTGTTTTTCAGTATATGACCCTTGCTTTCAAGGGCATTAATCTCTGCGGCACTAAAAGTATTCGGTTCATGCTGAATCACATCAGGTAAGTACTGGTGATGAAAACGTGAACGGCCCACCCAATCGCCGACAGGCTTCTGATCAATGTGCTCCAGCATGCCCAGCATCACCATGGTGATAATACGACTTCCACCTGGAGTACCGATTAATGCAACCGCATCATCACTTTCAACAAACGATGGGCTCATGCTGGAAAGAGGGCGTTTGTTGGGGGCAATGGCATTCGCTGCGTTGCCGATCAATCCATAAGCATTGGGCTCGCCCGGTTTGGCCGAGAAATCATCCATCTCGTTATTTAATACCACCCCGGTCTTGGCCACAGTGAAAGCAGAACCAAACGGAAGATTAATACTTAACGTGGCCGAAACCCGGTTGCCGGCTTTATCAATCACAGAAAAGTGCGTGGTATGAAAACCTTCCTGAATATTTTTAGGGCCTTTTAAGCTTAAGCTGCTGGTGGCCTTGTTCATGTCGATGCTTGCGACGTATTCTTTAGCACGCTCTAGGCTGATTAACTCTTTCGTCGGTACATCTACAAAATCAGGGTCGCCTAAAAACTCGGCGCGATCTTTATAAGCACGACGCATGGTCTCAACAATAAGGTGAGTTTTATCGGCGTTATTGAGCGTCTTTAGGTCGTATTGTGAAAGCATATTTAACATGGCTGCAATGGCGATACCGCCAGAAGACGGCGGTGGTGCACTGACGATGGTATGCCCTTGGTATTCAATCTCGATTGGCTGGCGTTCAACGATCGTGTAATTGGCTAAATCGTCTAATGTCCAGATACCGTTGGCGGCTTGTACTCCTGCGATTAAGCGACGTGCACTTTCGCCTTTATAAAAACCATCAAAGCCTTTCTCGGCAATCTGTTGCAATGTCCACGCAAGATCAGGCTGTTTGATCAGATGACCAAGCTCAGGAATTTCTTGCTCATTGTTTAAAAAGATCTTAGCGCTACTCGGATAGCGTTTAAGCGCTTCAAGGCGATAACCCGCCAGTTTTTGATAATGATGATAAACAGGGAAACCGTCGTTGGCTTGCTGAATTGCTGCGGCTAATGTGTTCTTTAATGGCAGTTGCCCGTATTTCACTGCTAAATGAACAAACGCTGCGGCTTGTCCTGGAATGCCTGCGGCCAATGCACCATTAACTGCGATGTCACGATTAACGTTGCCCTCTTCATTAAGGTATAAATCAGCATGGGCGGCCGCAGGTGCTTTTTCACGCGCGTCGATAAAGATGTTTTTATTGGCTTTAGCATCATGAATCAGCCAAAAGCCACCACCACCGAGGCCTGCGCTATAAGGTTCAACGACGCCCAGTGAAGCCGCAACAGCAATCGCGGCATCAAAAGCATTACCACCTTGAGTAAGAATATCCATGCCAGCTTGAGTCGCAAGTGGATGCGCACTGGCTATTGCTGCTTGAGCGGGGGTTGAAGCTGATAAAGAGGTTGCTATCGGTGAGGCTACTTTGTGCCCAGGTTGCGAACAGGCACTTAAGCCGATAAAAGCCGATAGACCGAGTGAAAGACTAAAAAGTTTAAATAAAGCAGGCAGCATGGAAAAAAATTCCTTTCAACAAAATAATTGCAGCTACTTTGGCAAGAACTTGCCATGAAGGCAAGGGAATGAAAGCTTTGAATAAGAGTGTTGCTTGCGAGCAACACTCTATAGACTCATGACATTGCAGGGCTAAATCGTTTTACCGGTAAGCAACTCGTACTTAGCTTCTAATTCTTCTTTGCTTTCTTCGTTATGTATATCAAGCGGGATACAGTCAACAGGGCAAACGACCACACACTGAGGTTCGTCGTAGTGGCCAACGCATTGAGTACATTTGGTGGGGTCGATGACATATATTTCATCACCGGGAGTAATCGCTTCGTTCGGGCACTCTGGTTCGCATACATCGCAGTTAATGCATTCGTCTGTGATGATTAATGACATGTTCTTTTCCTTACGCTTTTTCTTTTAGGGCTTTAACAACGGCAGGGTGAACGAATTTACTCACGTCGCCATTGAGTGCTGCAATTTCACGAACCAGTGTCGATGAAATGTAGGAATAATGTTCGGCAGGCGTGAGGAACATGCTTTCTACATTAGGGGCTAATACACGATTCATATTGGCCAGTTGGAATTCGTATTCAAAATCCGATACTGCGCGCAGGCCGCGTAAAATAATGTTGGCATTTTTTTCTTGCACGAAATCAGACAGTAAGTTGCTGAAGCCGACGATTTCGACATTGTGTAAGTGTCCGAGTACTTCGTTGGCTAGGTCAACACGGGTATTAATGTCGAGTGTTGGTTTTTTCTTTGGGTTATCTGCAACCGCCAGAATGATGTGATCGAACATGCGCGATGCCCGTTCAACCAAGTCAGTGTGTCCGTTGGTGATTGGGTCAAATGTTCCAGGATAGACAACTATGTTCATAGTGGGCTCATCAATCTGTAAGTTGGTCTGCTAGTCGGATAGCAACTTGGGTAAATTCTGCGGCGCACTTTAACTGAATTGGCTAAAAAACGATAGCGCACTGTGACTCTTAGCGGCTCCGAATATGTAAGCAAAAGAGACGATAGCCGCTACGAATGCCCAGTTTTTTCCTTGCTTGATCGCGATAGTACCAAAAGCAATATAGCCCACTAGGCCTAAAACTTTTGCCGTTAACCAGTGATCAGTGAGTGGGTATTGCCCAATCATAATGCATAACCAAATAGCAAATATCAGCAAAAAGGTATCGATGATGTGCGGCAAAATTTTCAGCAGTTTATTGCTTTTAAACGTTGGCTTAAATTTGAACAGTGCAAATCGAATAATGAACAATATGATACTTAAGTAAGCGATGCCTACGTGGGAATGTTTAAGAGCGCTATAATCCATGGTTTATCTCGGCTTGTCTCTGTAATTAGAGAATAGAGTTAGGGAGTTAATTTGATAGTGGCTGCAAAGTAACTTGTTTGGTCTAAGTTGCCAAGTTTCTTTGCTTTGGCTTACATACCATTGCGCTCATTGTTACGTTAATGGCTCGGGAATTCACACTCAGAGCTGAGTCTGAACCGCCGTCACAATCTTCAACATTTTCTTTGGATTAAAAGGAGGCCTGATAAAACCAAAATAATTGCCATTAGGATCCAGTATTGTAATGTTTGCACTGTGATCCATTAAATAGCCCAGCTCAGAGTCAATTTCACCGTTAGCATTTTTGCGTTCAACCTTCGCGTACACCGCATTTAGCTGCGCGGCAAAACTGCGCAAAGAAGCAGGCTTGCCCGTGAATGCCGTAAAGTCTGGATCAAAATAATCCATGTACGTTTTTAATTGCTCAGGAGTATCACGTGCAACATCAACACTGACCAATACGACCTGGGTTTGTGACTGCATTTTCGGGTCCAACTTTATCCACATTTGTTGCATTACCGACAGTGTGGTTGGGCATATATCAGGGCAGTAGGTGTAGCCAAAGAATAAGAACGACCACTTTCCCACATTATTTTTTTTGCTAACGGTTTGGCCTTCTTCATTTAAAAAAGGCACATCGGTGACATTAATGGGCTCAGGAAAAATAAAAGCACCGTCATCCTTTATGTGTTCGGATAAGGATACCGAAGAAGAGTCAGAACTATTAGACGACAGAGACTGCCAGCCTATAAAAGCCGCTAAACCAAATGCTAGGCTCATGCTCGCCACAACGATCACCTTGAAGAGTGGCATTAACGTATTCTCTGATACCGATGAACTTTTATCTGTTGCCGACATAAACATTCCCAATAAAGTAAACTAATCATAGCCCCATCATACAGAAACTGTTTCTATCATGCTGCAACTTCAAAAACGTATATTGCAACTCGCTTGGCCCATCATGCTGAGTAATATAACGGTGCCCTTGTTAGGCCTAGTAGACACCGCAGTGCTGGGTCATTTAAGTGAAGTCAGTTATCTAGGCGGCGTCGCCCTTGGCGGCCAAGTGGTTACTTTATTATTATGGAGCTTCGGTTTTCTTCGTATGGGAACCACTGCGCTTAGCGCTCACGCGACAGGGGCCAATCAAGTGGGCGGGTTAAACCATCAGGGCAGCATAGAGCGCGTATTACAAAATGCCTTGCTGATGGCGCTCTTTATCAGCGTTCCTTTAATGGTATTTGCTTATGTAACCTTAGAAAACATGATTGCTTTTATGGGTGGCAGCGAAACCATTCAAGTACTCGCCGTTGAATATGCGAGCATTCGCTTAGCCGCAACCCCTGCGGTACTGATTCAATACGTTCTCATAGGTTGGTTTATTGGTCGCGGCGAAACCAAAGTCCCTTTAATATTACTGATGGCCAGCAACAGCCTGAACGCCTTACTCGACGTGGTATTGGTTTACGGCTATGGACTTACCAGTGACGGCGTTGCATGGGCAACACTGTGTGCCGACTACTTTGCCGCGAGCATAGGATTATATTGGGCGTACCGGACGGTGACTAAAGCACACAGTAATAAATTGTCACTTAACTGGCCAAACTGGCAAGAACTAAAACCGCTGATCAATATTAATCATCAGCTGTTTATTCGCACCTTGTGCTTATTAAGTGTGTTTATTTTTTTTACCGCTCAAGGTGCCAAGCAAGGCGACCTAGTGTTAGCCGTGAATGCCATTATGCTCACATTGTTATTACTAATTTCTAATGCTCTCGATGGCTTTGCTCATGCGGCAGAAAGTCTAGTAGGGCAAAGTTTAGGCGCTAAGAAATTTGATCAGTTGCGACAGAGTATTTGGTTAACAGGAACTAACGCCTTCGTTATTGCTCTTATAATGGTGGCTGGCTTTGCTTGGCAGGGTGACAACTTGATGGGCTTGCTAACCAATCAACAGGATGTTTTGGCCATAGCGGTTGAATACAGTCCTTGGCTAATTTGGTTACCTTTAATAGGATTTAGCAGTTATTGGCTCGATGGCATTTTCATTGGTATGCAGGCCAGTGCTCAAATGCGCAATAGCATGCTATTGGCTGCGACTGTTGTCTTTTTACCTGTCTGGTTTTTGACACAGCAACTGGGCAATCATGGATTATGGTTGGCCTTTTACGCCTTTTTATTCGCGCGATCTCTGTTTATGTTGCCTGCATTCCTGACAATACTGAACAAACATCAATTATTTGCCGGAAAAAACTAGCGTACGCGTCAAACTTTACTATACTTTTTTCATGACGGTAAGGGAGTGTAACTAACCTACTGTTTTTAAAGGGTTTTTTAAATACGAACACTATGTCTTTTTTTACACAAAAAAAGCATCTAAGAGTTATTACTTTAATCATTGAATGTTTAGTGAACACTTTTTAACATTTTACTGAAGTACTAACCGATAAAAAGCTTACTTATTTTAAAGTAGTTGGAGATTCAAAATGATGAACACGGAAGCTTTACAGCAATTGATACAAAAAGCCGTCACCCAAGAACAAGAAACTGGGCAGCTTCATCAGCTATTACAACAACGTTTAGAAACCGTTGAACGCATTGTACAATTACCTGAATTAGAAGCGCTTGAGCGTTTATATGAATTCGTCGTGCGTTATATTCAGCAAGTACCACAAATGCTAGAAGATTTGCATCAAGGTGCCGTTGAAGCAGGGTTACTAAATTATGTTAGCCCTATTCTAGAAGTGGTCGAAGGCTTTTTTATGGCGCCACCTAAAGAACTCAATAAAGAAACAGGCTTGGCGGCATTAATGGATGAGGCCTTTTTGGCTCACCGTTTATTCGAAGAAGTGAACGATACGTATATTATGCGTGTTGGCCAGCCAATGATTCCGTTTGATATGACCATGTCGAATGTGATCGTTCACTCGCTTATCAGTGAACCGTTTGCCAACGAACTTGAGCAAATAGTGACGATCGCTACAAAAGGTATTTTCGGTGAAAAGAAAGCCTATGAAGGCAATGATAAGTTTCTAGCGTTTATGGATAAAAAAGAAAACGATAACTTGGTTCAAATTACTCAGCATTGGCCTTGCATGTCGACTCAAATGGGCCTGGATAGCCATCTTCAATTCGCTTAATCTAACTTTAGTTTAAGCTTCTAGCTAAAAACTCATACAGCGCTTGGATTCGAGCGCTGTTCTTTAAGTCTTTGTGATAAACAAACCATAAGCCTTCGAAACCGTGATCTATTTGGATATCTAATTGCTGTAAATTATTGTGTTTAATCGAATGATGGACGCCCATCGGGCCAATCGCCATACCTTCTATCACGGCACTGTGAATATCAGGAAAATGATTACTTTGATAGATGATCTGCTCTTCGTTTATGTACTTGAGCACTTGCTTAACAAAAGGAATGTGGCGTTTATCATCGCTGGGTAATGCCCATAAATGTTGGTTATATTCATTCGTGTTTTTAGGCAGTCCATACTCTTGCACATAACTGTCGGCGGCAAAATAATGAACTTCAGGCGCATTTAATTTTTTGACGATCAAATCGGGCTCGGTAGGTTGAGCGCCTGCTCTTAAAGAGACATGAGCTGCACCGCTGGCTAAAGGGATGATGTCATCGGTGGCAATGATCTGAATACGCAACATAGGATAAGCCTGACGAAATGATTTTAACGCGGGATTTAAAATCGGTGAAAAGTCACTTAACGTCGTGATGCGTAAATTACCGCTGATGTTTTTCTCAGCGCTGGCCATCAAGTTCTCTAAGCGACTGAAACTTCTATGGATCTCAGGTAACTCTTTAACCACGAGCTCACCCGCGTCGGTTAGCTGGTAACCTCTTTGATGGCGAATGAAGAGTTTAGTCTCTAAGCTTTCTTCTAAGCGATTTACATGGCGAAGCACGGTCGCATGATTCATATTTAATATCTTGCCTGCTTTGGTCAACGTACCCGATTCAGCGACTTGATAGGCAATGCGAAAATCATCCCAGCTGGCTTGCGACATAGTAGTACCTTTGTTAAAACGTCAGTTGTTCATATATGCACAATAGTTTCCCTTTTTTGTCTATTTTTCAACAAGTGATTTAAGAGTAGAGTGGTTCTATTAAATTTTTAGCACTAAGAAACAGTTTACCTAAGCCTAAAAACTAAGGTTTCAGTCGAGGTACTGGACGTAGGCATCAAGTTTAAAGAATGAGAACCATTATGGTAAAGAACAGTAAAAGCAGTTACGGCTGGGTAGCAATCGCCTTACATTGGCTCATGGCGTTGATTGTATTTTTCTTATTTGGTCTAGGTTTATACATGGTCGAGCTGACCTATTACGATACTTGGTACAAAGGATCGTTAGATCTGCATAAAAGTGTAGGGGTGACACTTATGTTTGCTTGGGTTTGCCGAGCGATATGGCGTGGGTTCAATACTAGCCCCGATATTAGTGGTACCGCGTTAGAGAAAAAAGCTGCGCATTATATGCACCTATTACTGTATTGCGTGATGTTTGCATTAATGACCATGGGCTACTTAATTTCGACCGCTGATGGGCGAGGTGTTGAGGTGTTTGGATTATTCGAAATACCCGCGCTGCCGATTAGCATTGAAAACCAAGAAGTTATTGCTGGTGATATTCACTGGGGATTAGCTTGGAGTTTAATCTTAATGGTTTCGCTGCATGCTTTAGCGGCTATTAAGCATCAGCTGGTAAATAAAGACGGTACTTTAATGAAAATGATTCGTCCGAAGATCGAATCATAACTTACGTAAACAATGTGATAATCCTTAGGAGGATTTATGAAAAAACAATTATTAACAGCCGTAACCGCTTCTGCTATTGCGCTAGGGTCTTTGTTCTCGGTATCAGCACAAGCGGCTGATTATGAGGTTGATACGAAAGGCGCTCATGCTTTTGTTCAGTTTAAAATTCAACACCTAGGTTACAGCTGGTTATTAGGCCGCTTTAATACGTTTGAAGGTAATTTTTCTTACGACAAGGCAGCGCCGGAGAAGTCAGAGATCGAAATTGTAATCGAAACTAACAGTATCGATTCTAATCACGCTGAACGTGATAAGCACTTAAAAGGCGCTGACTTCTTAAACGTTGAAGAATTTCCACAAGCCGTATTCAAAAGCACAGGCTTTGACGTTAAAGATGATGGCAACGCGATTGTAACGGGCATCTTTATGTTGCATGGCGTTAAGA
>JBNMPQ010000063.1:0-11449 GCA_051276935.1 Oleispira sp.
TGCCATATCGAACGTTTCTTTCCAATCTTGCGGTTGATTTGGGTCGAGCTGTTCAGCGCCCGTCGTGCCCCAGCCTCTATGATTTAAGCTGTTGGCTATTAGAATTTTCTGCTTCACGGCTTCAGGCTGAGCGAAAAAACGCTGGGATAAATCGAACATACTGTTCATCTGTTCGCTGGATATTCCGTGACCTGTAATATAAAAAAAGCCTATTTCTCGGCAGGCATGATCAATTTGTTTCACCACGGTTAGATAAGCTGGCTCGTTGTCTGAGCTCAATGGCGAAATATCAATTAAAGGAAGGGTCTGCATGTTTTTATGCCTATGTATTTCCTATTGCGTTAACGGCTTTCACAATAGAAAGCCGCGTTATTTTTAGCGTATTTTTATGCTATTTAGGAATGCTGGCATCGATACCTTTTATATACCAATTAACACTGGCCAGTTCTTGGTCTGTTAGAGAGTGACCTGCTTTCACAACCAAATTGCCTTGGTTGTCATAAATAGGTCCAGTGAATGGCTTGAGTTTGCCTGACTTGATATCACTGTAAGCGCTCATAACCGCATCTTTGGTTTTAGCCGGTAAGTTATCGTTAATAGACGCAACGACTAATAAATCATCGGCAAAGCCACCCCAATAATCTTCCGAAGTCCAAGTATCATCGATCACTTTTTGGATCGTATTAATGTAATACGTAGACCACTTATCCTGAATAGAGAACATGTGTGCGTTCTTCGCAAACTGGCTCATATCCGACGCTTGACCAATACCTTTTACACCATGCTTTTCAGCAGCTTGTAATGGGGCAGGACTGTCAGTATGTTGCAGAATCACATCAGCGCCTTGGGCGATTAATGCATTAGCCGCTTCGGTTTCTTTAACCGGATCATACCAAGTGCTTACCCACATAATTTTTATTTTCACATCGGGGTTAACCGATTTAGCGGCCATGTAAACTGCATTAATATCACGAATGACTTCTGGAATTGGAAAAGAGGCGATGTAGCCGATGATATTCGTTTTGGTTTCCATACCAGCAGCAATACCAGACACATAGCGGCCCTCATAAGTACGCAGTAGATAAGTAGAGACGTTCTCAGTGCGCTTGTAGCCCGTCGCATGTTCAAACTTCACATCAGGAAAACGCTTGGCGACTTTAAGCGTTGGGTTCATAAAGCCAAATGAGGTGGTGAAAATAACATCCGAACCGCCTTGCGCCATTTGACGAATAACCCGTTCGGCGTCAGCGCCTTCTGGCACTCTTTCGACATAACTTGTTTTGATTTTATCGCCGAAATATTCTTGCGCTTCAAGACGACCGCGATCATGTTCATACGACCAACCGTAATCGCCTACTGGCCCAACATAAACAAATCCGACCTTTAACGGATCATCGTCAGCCACTGCGACTTGCCCCATACAAAGGCCTAAAGTAAGCGATGCGGTAGCCCATAACGACTGCCAAGGTTTAAGTTTTAACATGTGAGTTCTCCGAGTGCATCTAAGATTAATTGTTATCAATCAGAGGGCTAAAGCAATAACTTGGCCAATTGGCCAAGAATACTAGAATGATGTTAATAGCGTAGTCAGTAAGGCCGGTATTCGGGGCTGACAGCGATATTGGGTTTAATTTCTGGCAAGAGAGGCTGTCGATCTGTATTCGGTACTCACGAAATGACGCACACAGGTATGCACTACAAGAAAACAAACGGCCCTCAAACGCACCATTTCAAGAGTTTGAAATACTGAGCTTAACGCTGATTAATAGTTAATTGGGTTTCCCGTCCTATCTTAAAATCAAGCCACTAAGGCAGAGCTTACGGTCAATATTTTGCTGTACAACGATTGGTTAATTCAAGAGTGACAGCTAGCTTTTCATCGTTTCAATTAACTGCGCGCCTATCAGGTCGAATTTATGACAGTTTGACGACTTACATCTATGTACTGACTGTATTTAACGCAAAACGAGCAATGGCTCTAGAACCCACTATGCTGTAAGCTGCAGCACCGCTAAAACAAGTGAGATATCTATGAGCTTTGCCTCCTTGGGGCTTTCCCCTGCCATTCTTGAAGCCGTAGCCGAACAGGGCTATACCATACCGTCACCCATTCAGGCTGCAGCTATCCCTGCAATCTTGGAAGGTAAAGACATAATGGCAGCCGCACAAACGGGAACAGGCAAGACCGCAGGTTTCACGCTACCAATTTTAGAGATGCTTGCTAAAGGCCCGCGAGTACAAAACAATCAAGTGCGCGCGTTGGTTCTAACACCCACTCGTGAACTAGCCGCGCAAGTTGCAGATAACGTTGATAAGTATTCAAAAAATACTCACCTAACGTCTTGCGTGATTTTTGGAGGTGTAAAAGCCAATCCACAAATGATGCGCATGCGCAAAGGGGCCGATGTTTTAGTTGCCACCCCTGGCCGCTTATTAGATTTAATGAATCAAGGTGCGATCAAATTCGCACAATTAGAGTTTTTAGTTTTAGATGAAGCCGACCGCATGCTGGATATGGGCTTTATTCACGACATTAAAAAGATCATTAAAGTACTGCCGAAAAATCGTCAGAACTTATTGTTTTCAGCCACCTTCTCTAATGACATTCGTGCATTAGCCAAGGGCCTAGTGAATAACCCGGTTGAGATCTCCGTTGCCCCCCCTAACGTAACCACTAAATTGGTTAAGCAGTGGATTTACCCCGTTGATAAAAAGCAGAAGCCAGCGGCTCTTGCTAAATTGATTGAAGAGGGTAATTGGAAACAAGCTCTCGTTTTTAGCCGTACTAAACACGGTGCCAACAAGCTCACAAAATTCTTAGAAGGTCGTGGCATTACTGCGGCCGCTATCCATGGTAATAAAAGCCAAGGTGCTCGTACTCGTGCACTAGCTGATTTTAAAGCGGGCGAAGTTCGTATCTTAGTCGCCACCGATATTGCGGCCCGCGGTATTGATATTGAACAACTTCCTCAAGTAGTGAATTTCGATTTACCGAATGTTCCCGAGGATTATGTTCACCGTATCGGCCGTACTGGTCGTGCTGGATCGGAAGGCAAAGCCGTATCACTCGTCTGTTCCGATGAAACAAAAGAGTTGTTCGCCATTGAGCGTGTGATTGGGGAATTGTTAGAGCGTGAAATGTTGCCAGGATTTGAACCGGTCAACCGTTTACCTGAGTCAAAGTTAAATAGTCGCTCTACTAAACCGAGTAAGCCAAGACGAACTCACTCGCAAAGTGAGCATCACGACGGTCAGCATGCAGCCAATAGCACAAAGCAACATAAGCAAGGCGGTGCGGTTAACAATTCACCTCGTCGCGCTCCTGCTAAAAATAATGCTAGCAACGCCGACAGCCCATGGTCGAACAGCAATGGCCAGCGTCATAAGCCTAACTAAGTAAAATGACTATTCGCTTGTGATGAATAACTAACGACATAGATTGAGATCCCTAGCGAATGCTGGGGATTTTTTTGCCTGCGATTCTAGAATCATCACCGATCATTTTACTAAACGACAAGCATAAAAAAAGGCCAAACCTTTCGGTTTAGCCTTTTTTAAACTTGAACTGTTTAAATACTCATAAGAGCACCTAAACCGTTACCCTTTAAACTATAAAGGAACGATGTTCTCAGCTTGTGGGCCTTTTTGACCTTGAGTTACAGTGAACTCAACTTTTTGGCCTTCAGCAAGAGTTTTGAAGCCAGTACCTTGGATAGCACGGAAATGAGCGAAAACGTCAGGACCGTTTTCTTGCTCGATAAAACCAAAACCTTTAGATTCGTTGAACCACTTAACTGTACCAGTTGTAGTAGACATAATAATATCCTGTAAATTCAGAAAAAATTTGCGGCTCTAATGAGCCATTATGGCTGGAAGCACTGCCAATAATTTATGAAAACAGGACGAAATACAGGATATCGAAACGGTGTACATAAAACTAAGACTAACTTTCAGACGAGTGCATTGTATGCTGATCGTAGTTTTTGTCAACAGAATTTAGACAATACATTGCCCGGTACCCGCCTCTGAATAATTTACTATTACTCACTGTAGAAAGCTTAAATATCAATAAAAATCTGACTAGCCGCACAAGTATGTGCCTGTACCAACGGCAATTAAATCGTTTTTTTCATTCTTGAATTCCATTCTTGTTACCGCTACTTTGTTACCGATACGCAGCAAGGTAGCTCCAATAGTAAATTCTTTTCCTTTGCCCGGCTGAAGAAAGTCGACCCGCATATCAATCGTCCCTAATTTAGACAAGGTTTTAGGCCGCTCTGATGAAGGCACATCCCGATCTTTTAATCTTTGCCACGCAGCAACTAAAGCCATCGCACCACCCGTAACATCGAGTGCCGTTGAAATCGCTCCCCCATGAAGGATTCCCTGAAGAAAATTACCGATTAAATCGTCCTTCATATTCATTTTAAATTCACAGTAATCTTGACTAAGCTTGGTTGGGCGTAAACCTAACGCTTTATTAAAGGGTATTTGCTCGAGGAAATTAATCGCCAATTTGAATTCGCTAGGATTAAACCCTTCAGTCTCGACGGGTTTATTTTTGTCATCTAAATTGCCTTCTATACTCATTCCATGTTCCTAGATTGTTATCATTGAAGCATTAATTTAAAGATAAAAGCCCAAATTCAATATACCGCCAATTTAACCAGAAACTCAAAGACAACAGAGACATTTACTGGGGCAGACATTGGCTTGAAAGTGAGCCGCTTCAATTTTATTACGATTTATTTTTATAAGTTTTTATGGTTATACCATTCGACTAACGCTAATAATCTGGCTGAAACGTGCTTGCGTTTCCATTGCCCAGCAACGAACTTATTAGCTTCCATATAGGTAGGGTATGCATGAATAGTACCTAATACTTTGTTCAGACCCAAGCCATGCTTCATACCAATAACAAAAGTAGCAATAAGATCATCCGCTCTAGGCCCTACGATCGTTGCGCCTAAAATTTTGTCTTTGCCAGGCACCGTCAGCACTCGTACGAATCCCGTCGCCGCATCATCGGTAATCGCTCGATCCAAATCATCCAAGCCATATTGAGTACTTTCGTAAGGTATATTTTGGATTTTCGCATCTTTTTCACTGATCCCTACTCGAGCCACTTCTGGACTAGTGAACGTTGCCCAAGGAATGACTCGATAATCCGCTTTAAAGCGCTTAAAGCGCCCAAACAAGCTGTTTACTGACGCAAACCAAGCCTCATGGGCAGATACGTGAGTAAATTGATAACCGCCAATAACATCACCACAGGCATAAATAGTAGGGCATTCTGTCTGTAAATATTCATCAACGGCTAAGAAACCATTATTATCCGTTACGAGACCAACATTCTCTAACCCTAGGTTTTCGGTATTGCCTTCCCGGCCAATAGCCAAAAGTAACGCATCAAATTCAACAAGGTCGCCATTATCGAGCTCGGCAGCATTAACGCCACTGGAGATTTTGAGCTTACTAATTGAACGACCCGGAATATGGTTAACGCCTTCGGCCACCATAGCATCGGCCACTAACTGCGAGACATCTTCATCTTCTCGTGGCATTAAGAATTGCCCTTTATCGACCATAGTCACTTGCGAACCTAAACGTGCGAACGCTTGGCCTAACTCACAACCAATGGGCCCAGCGCCCAATATCAATAAACGTTTAGGTAATTCTGTAATCTGCCAAAGCGTATCCGAGGTGTAATAAGTAACTTGATCTAGGCCCGGAATTTGAGGAATACGCGGACGGCCACCCGTCGCAATAATAATATTGGCAGCACTACGAACTTCAGTTTTAACGTCTCCTGATTCAGAGATATGCTGAATCTCAACTTCCCAAGGGGAAATGATTTTAGCGTGTCCCGTCGCGCACGAGACGCCTAAACTTTCATATCGTTCTATCGAATCATGAGGCTCAATTGCTTTAATAGAGCCGTGTACGTGTTTCATAACCTGAGAAAAATCAATATTCGCAGGCGCTCCACTTAACAAGCCCGTGCTATGCCCTTTTTTGTTTTCATGGGCAATTTTAGCGGCGTGAATAATCGCTTTACTGGGTACACAACCTGTATTTAAGCAGTCGCCACCCATTTGATGCTTTTCGATAAGCGTTACTTTTGCTTTTACGGCCGAACCGATAATAGAACTGACTAAACCCGCTGCACCGCCACCAATAACGATTAAGTTATCATCGAATTTCTTGGGCTTTGTTCGACCTTTAGCGCGCTGCGCTAACGCTCTTTTAGCTTGAACGCGATTGACGACTGACCGTACGACCCAGGGAAATATTGCTAATAATATTAGCGCACCCAACAAACCCGGCGTCATGATACCGGCCAAAGAAAATCCAGCATCTTGACCAATCACGGCGGCAAACTCGGCACCCGCATTCACATAAACAGCGGTACCTGCCAGCATTCCTAATTGACTGACCCAATAAAAACGCCATGCCGATATCGGCATCAAGCCCATTAATAAATTTATCGCGAAAAAAGGAATAACGGGAATCAAACGTAACGTGAATAAAAAGAAAGGACCATCTTTCTTAATACCTTCGTTGATTGTTTTTAAATACGTCGAAAATTTACTTTGAACCCAGTCTTTTAAAAGTAACCGCGACATTAAAAACGCAAATGTTGCGCCGATTGAGCTGGCAAAAGATGCAATAAGAAGGCCTTGGCTCAAACCAAAAATGGCACCGGATATTAACGTCATCAACGCAGCCCCAGGAATAGAGAGCGCAGCAACAAGAGCATACACTGTAAAAAATATCCCTGCGGTCTGCAAAGGATCTTCTTTATAGAGCGCCTGATACGTTTCAGGCAATAACCATTGCTCACCTACTAAATAAAAGCCAAAAACTAAACCCACAATTAGGCCTAGCAGTAATATTTTTTTCATCTTGCATCCTTATAATTGCCGCTTAAATACGGCCCGTAACTCTAATTAGTAAGACAATGGGTCATTACGTTCATTTTTATATCGAGATCGATGAGCTCGATGAATAATTTTCTAATATAATCTGTCATAAATCAGCGATTAGATGAGCTGAGTCAGCTAGAATAGTGGTTATATTTGCATAACTTACAAATGGCTACACACAGCCTAACGCTTGGAGAATACCCTTGGCTTTTAATGATGCGCAACGCTTTTATCCAGAAACTCGTCTTCGTCGTAATCGTCGAGATGATTTCTCACGCCGCTTAATGCGTGAAACGACACTCACTACGGACGATCTAATTTACCCTATGTTCGTATTAGAAGGCCAGAACCAGCGCGAAGCCATTCCATCAATGCCCGGCATTGAACGCCTATCAATTGATCTTTTAGTCGCCGAATGTAAGCACTTAGTTAAACTGGGCATTCCTGCAGTGGCACTTTTTCCGGTGACCCCCAGCGATGTGAAAACCGAATTCGCTGAAGAAGCTTACAACTCTGATGGTTTGGCTCAACGCGCCGTGCGAGCGATTAAAGATGCCTGCCCATTATTGGGTGTCGTCACAGATGTTGCGCTAGACCCTTTTACCCTTCATGGTCAGGACGGCATTTTAGATGCTAACGGTTATGTATTAAATGATCGTACCGTTGATACATTAGTACGCCAAGCACTCTCTCACTCTAAAGCAGGCGCTGATGTGGTCGCACCGAGTGATATGATGGATGGACGCATTGGCGAAATTCGCAATATTTTAGAAAATGAGGGGCATGTCAATACTCGTATTCTCGCTTACTCAGCTAAATATGCATCGGCTTATTATGGCCCTTTCCGTGATGCGGTAGGTTCTGCTGCTAATTTGGGCAAAGCCGATAAGAAAACCTATCAAATGGACCCTGCTAATACTGATGAAGCCCTGCACGAAGTCGCGATGGATTTAGCCGAAGGCGCTGACATGATAATGGTTAAGCCTGGCATGCCTTACTTAGATATTGTGCGCCGCGTGAAGCAGGAGTTTGGGGTACCCACATTTGTCTATCAGGTCAGTGGCGAATACGCGATGCATAAAGCCGCAGCACAAAATGGCTGGTTGGATGATATC
Source organism: Oleispira sp. (assembly GCA_051276935.1). GTDB lineage: Bacteria > Pseudomonadota > Gammaproteobacteria > Pseudomonadales > Oceanobacteraceae > Oleispira. The sequence goes on from JBNMPQ010000063.1 coordinate 8,042, forward strand.
GCCGTCATGCACGAATCGTTAACCTGCATTAAACGTGCAGGTGCCAATGCTATTTTGACTTACTACGCGAAGCAATTTGCTGAAGAATTAAATAAATAAAAATTGCTCCGTCGAATCACCGTAATTTTAAACACTATCATGGTGATTCAACGGAGACACTTTATGGATAAGGAGAAACAATGTCAGCGACTGACGATACAGTGATCGATCTGCAAAACCCGGAATATTACATCAATCGGGAATTGAGCCATTTGCAGTTTAATATTCGAGTTTTAGAACAAGCCTTAGATGAAACTCATCCTTTATTAGAACGCTTGTTCTTTCTTTGTATCTTCAGCAGTAACCTCGATGAATTCTTTGAAGTACGCGTTGCAGGCTTAAAGCAACAATTAGCATTTGGTCGAGAAACCGCAGGCGCAGATGGTTTGCACGCTGGCCAAGTATTAAAACAAATCAACGAAATTTGCACCAATACCCTTGAGCGCCAGTACGACATTTTAAATGATGTTATGTTTCCAGCACTCGCTCAAGAAAACATTCGCTTCTTACGTCGTGCAACGTGGACCGACGAACAGCAGGCTTGGGTGAAAGAGTATTTTTACAATGACGTGCTGCCTATTTGCAGCCCAATCGGACTCGACCCATCTCACCCATTTCCTCGCTTGGTCAATAAAAGTCTTAACTTCATTGTTAGCTTAGAAGGCAAAGATGCTTTCGGACGTGAGACAGGCTTAGCCCTCATCCCTGCTCCGCGCTCATTACCACGCATTATTCGCTTGCCGGATAAACTCTGCGAAGATGGTGATAATTTTGTATTTCTATCGTCAATCATCCACCAGTTTGCCGATGAACTATTCCCAGGCATGACGATTAAGGGCTGTTACCAGTTCCGAGTTACCCGAAACGCCGATTTAGAAATCGACCATGATGATACTGTCGATCTTGCCAGTGCACTTGAAGACGAACTGCATTCGCGTAATTTCGGTGAAGAAATGCGTTTAGAAGTTGCCGATAACTGCCCGACTGAATTGGTTGAGTTTTTGCTCGCCAAGTTTGATCTTAAAGAAAGCGATCTCTATCAAGTTAATGGCCCCGTAAACCTTGGTCGCATGATGGAAGTAGTGGGTCAAATCGACCGCCCAGATTTACGATACCCGCCTTTTACTCCGGGCTTGCCTAAACATCTAAGCTTTAAAAAGAGCATTTTCGAAGCTATTCGAGAAAAAGATACACTTCTTTTGCACCCATTTGAATCTTTTACCCCCGTCGTCGACATGTTGCGCGAAGCCGCAAAAGATCCTTCGGTGCTCGCAATCAAACAAACGCTTTACCGCACGGGGGCTAAGTCAGAAATTGTGAATGCCTTAGTCGATGCAGCCCGCAGCGGTAAAGAAGTTACTGTTGTCATCGAGTTACGAGCGCGTTTTGACGAAGAAGAAAACCTCTACCTTGCCAACCGCCTGCAAGAAGCGGGAGCCGTCGTGGTTTATGGCGTAGTCGGTTACAAAACCCACGCTAAAATGATGCTAATTGTTCGTAAAGAGCACAGTATATTACGTCGCTATGTTCACCTAGGCACAGGCAACTACCACGCTGGTAACGCTCGGGTATATACCGACTACAGCTTTTTAACTGCTGATGATTCTATTGGCGAAGACGTACACAAGGTATTCCAACAGCTCACTGGAATGGGAAAAGCATTACGCATTAAAAAGCTTTTCCACGCCCCCTTTACTCTGCATAAGAAGCTACTCGAACTCATTGACCGTGAACGCTTTAATGCCGAAGAAGGCAAGCCCGCCTACATTCGTATAAAAGCTAACGGACTGACTGAAAACAAAGTGATTCGCGCCTTGTATAGAGCCTCCCAGGCAGGGGTTCAAATTGACCTCATTATTCGCGGCATGTGTTGCTTGCGTCCTGGAATGCCAGGCGTATCAGACAACATACGTGTACGTTCCATCGTCGGTCGCTTTTTAGAACATACCCGAGTGTATTCTTTCTGCAATAACGATAAATATGAGTTTTACGCGGCCAGTGCCGATTTAATGGAACGTAATTTATTAAACCGCGTTGAAACGTGTTTCCCCATTGAAGGCAATAAGCTACGCAGCCGGATGAAAGAAGAGTTTGAGTGCTATCTTGCAGACAATAGCCAAGCTTGGGATTTAGACAGTGACGGATGTTACATTTTGGCTCATCCGCAGAAAAATGAAGAAACAGGTGAGTTAGAGATTGTGCGTGCGCAACAAATTTTACTAGAAAAACTTGCGGCGGCTAAATAGCCGCAATACGTTCGCTGATTGGTTAAGAATCCTCAGCGATCACTAGCTCTAGCCCCGCGGCATTTAAGTAATTTGATTCAACGATTAAATCATCATGAGTCAGTGGGTGCTGTTTAAACCAACCGTTAGGAAAGATTAGAGTAATCGAAGCATTCTTAACTTGGCATTCTATTTCGGGTAATTCGACGGCTCCGCGGCTGTGATTGAGCACCGCTGAAAGACGCAATAGCATGCAAAGATAACGCGCCTGTTGCCTTACAATTGCGCTTAAACTTTCAACCCCAGACACCGGAAATCTTCGGCGCTGCCCTTTCAATAATACGGCTAACAACTCTTGCCCTTGGCGGGTAAATCCGGCCATATCACTGTGTTGAACCAAATAAGCACCGTGCTTCTGAAATTGATGATGCGTAATACTCAGACCCACTTCGTGCAACTCTGCTGCCCACAATAACCATTTCCTTGCAGAACTGGGTAATTTCCAATCTTTTTCTACCTGATCCAACAAATTTAAAGCGCAGTTCTTTACTCGGTTCGCCTGGCCTTGATTAACATGAAACCTTTCCTGCATTGAATTCACAGTACGCTGACGTACGTTCTCATGGCCAGAACGACCGATTAAATCCCATAAGGCACCTTCGCGCAGAGCACCATCAGAATAGTGCATTTGATTAATTTTAAAAGTATCGAAAATACCTTTTAAGATAGCAACGCCCGCAATAAAAACCTGCTGCCGCAAAGGCTTAAAACCTGGCAATTCAATATCTTCAATCCTTTTATGCGACATCAACCATTGGCACAATTTATTTAAACCTTCACGAGAAATACCTTGCTCACTCCAGCCTTTACTAATGAGAATTTGCTCGGTAGCACGAATGGTTCCTGACGAACCAATCACTTCATTCCACCCAATTTTTTTATAAGCGTGCTGTATGTCTAAAAGTTCGCGACGAGCACGAGTCACCGCACGATGAAAGTTCAACTCGCTAATTTCACCATCAGAGAAAAACTGGCGAGTATAAGACACACAACCCATAAATAAGCTTTCCAGCGCTTTAGACTCAAAACGCTCGCCGATAATAAGCTCGGTACTCCCTCCCCCGATATCGATGACCAAACGCTT
>JBNMPQ010000064.1:0-11273 GCA_051276935.1 Oleispira sp.
GTAGGTTACCAAGCTCCGAATCCTTTACCTGATGACCCTCGTTTTGGTCAGCATGATGTGACATTAAAAGGACTGTAACCATGACTCAAACTATAAAAAAAGAGCTCAATAAAGAGCTCAATAAAGAAATACAAGAATGGATTATTTTTACGGATTTGGACGGGTCCCTGTTAGACCACGATAGTTACAGTCATAAAGCGGCTGATGCACTTTTACTGGAGTTAGAAGAGCATCACATACCCGTGGTTTTAACGACCAGCAAAACCCGTGCTGAAGTGCTATCCATACGGGCAGATTTAAATAACCAACACCCCTTTATTATTGAAAATGGGGCAGCTATTTTTATACCTCAAGGATATTTTCCTAAAAAGCCTGAGGGTTGTATAGAGGTTGATAGATTCTGGGTCTTCAGTTTCTGCCAACCACGAAATCATTGGCTATCAATACTCGAAAAAGCAAAAACAATTTTCCCGCACAGTTTTAGTCATTTTTCAGCGATGAAAGAAGAGGTCATTGCTCAGGTCACGGGCTTGTCCATTGAACAAGCTCAGCAGGCTAATCAAAGAGAGTTTGGTGAACCTATCTCATGGCTGGGTGTGGATAAGGCCAAGCAGCAATTTATTCTTTGGTTAGAGTCTGAAGGTGGGCATGTACTACAAGGTGGGCGCTTTCTTCATTTAAGTGGCGCTTGTAATAAAGGTCAGGCACTTGATTGGTTAACAACCGAGTATAAAAAACAAAGAGACCTGCCAGCGGCTAAGACCATTGCCATTGGTGATAGTGATAATGACATTGCAATGTTAGAGCAAGCTGATTTAGCACTCATTATTCGATCTCCTGTTCATGAACCGCCAACGTTAACCCGAGTGAACGGTTTTTTTATCTCAGAAGAATTTGGGCCTAGAGGTTGGAACTCAGGTTTACGAAGTATTTTATAACTTAGCAATACATATATTGAATTTTTTAATATATATAATTAATAACAAAATAAGGAAATATCATGGCTGACTTTTATCAAAATGGCATAGTAACTACCTTACATAATTTAGCGCATCGCCCGGTTGAAGATATTGAAAGTGAATTGCGGGAGTTCAGTAAAAAACGCCCAATGTCGTTGATCCTTCCTTCGTTATTTTCCGAGTTAGAAGGCGACGCTCTGCCTAATATTGTAAAACACTTAAAAGATGCAGACTATCTTAATGAAATCGTTATTGGTTTAGATCGTGCAGATGAAGAACAGTATCGTCATGCATTAACGTTCTTTGGCAAGTTGCCGCAGCATCATCGAGTTTTATGGAATGAAGGGCCAAGATTACAAGCGTTAGATGCGGAACTACAGGAACTTAACCTTGCACCCAAAGAATTAGGTAAAGGACGCAACGTTTGGTATTGCATGGGTTATACCCTTGCCTCTAACCGATCTGAGTCGGTGGCTTTACACGACTGCGATATCGTTACTTATGATAGAGAATTGCTGGCTCGATTAATTTATCCCGTCGCTAATCCTCGATTTAACTATGAGTTTTGTAAAGGGTTTTACGCCCGAGTGGCCGATGGCAAGATAAATGGACGTGTTAGCCGATTATTAGTGACACCATTGTTGCGCGCATTAAAAAAAGTATTTGGTGAAATGGAATATCTACAATTTATGGACAGTTTTCGTTATCCGTTAGCGGGTGAGTTTTCGTTCCGTAAAGATGTATTAAATGATATTCGCATCCCCAGTGATTGGGGGTTAGAGATTGGCGTATTATCTGAGATGCATAGAAATTATGCCAATAACCGTTTATGTCAGGTAGATATTGCGGATGTCTATGATCATAAACATCAAGATTTATCGCCTGATAATGACGCGGGTGGACTATCGAAAATGTCGATCGATATCTCTAAAGCGTTATTTCGTAAGCTAGCGACCCATGGTAAAACCTTTAATACTGAAACGTTCCGTTCGATCAAGGCTACTTACTATCGCATCGCACTGGATTTTATTGAAACCTATCATAATGATGCGGTTATGAACGGATTGACGCTGGATATTCATGCCGAAGAAAAAGCGGTTGAATTATTTGCACAAAACATAATGAAAGCAGGGGAGGCTTTCTTAGATAATCCGATGGAGACACCCTTTATTCCCAGCTGGAACCGTGTAATCAGTGCTAAACCCGATATTTTAGAACGTTTATACGAGGCCGTAGAAGAAGACAATAAGGAGTTCATGTCACGATGAGTTTATTTGATTCTGCATTATTACAACGCAGTCAGCATTTATTAGAACAGATTTATCATCAAACCGAACTGGATATAAGTTTGGTTGAGCTGGCGCATAAATGTTTACAAACCATGAGTCTGGATCAATCCTGTTTTGACGCGGCTTCGTCTTCACCTTCGTATTGTGATCTGTGGGATCAAACAACAACGGTCATGATCACTTATGGTGACAGTTTTTTATCTCCCGATGAAAAGCCACTGGTTACTTTGAAGCATTTCTTGGACGAGCATTGCGAGGGATTAATTAACAGCGTCCATATTTTGCCTTTTTTTCCTTTTAGTTCAGACGATGGTTTTTCGGTGATGGATTTTTCCAGTGTGAACGAATCATTAGGAGATTGGGCAGACATCGAGAGTATTAGTAAAGATTATCGCTTAATGGCAGATTTAGTTATTAATCACTGCTCAAGCCGTAGTTTATGGTTTCAAAATTTTATTAAAGGTGAAGGGCCAGGTCATGATTACTTTTACACCGAATCGTTAGAAGCTGATTTATCGCAAGTGGTTAGGCCAAGAACCAGTGCGTTATTAAGAGAGACTCAAACTCATAAGGGGTTAGAACACGTTTGGTGTACGTTTAGTCATGACCAAGTTGATTTAGATTTTAGAAATCCTGAGGTTTTATTACAATTTATAAAAATAATGCGTCAGTACTTAGATATGGGCGTACGTATTTTTCGTCTCGACGCGATTGCTTTTTTATGGAAAAAAGTGGCCTCGCCGAGTATTAATCTCGAAGAAACTCATAATGTAGTGCGTTTACTCAGGTTATTGATCGAGCATGCACAAAGTGACGCGGTGATTATCACTGAAACGAATATCCCTAATCTTGAAAACTTATCTTACTTTGGTAACGCGAACGAGGCTCATTGCGTTTATAATTTTGCGTTGCCGCCGTTATTGGTGAATACCATGCTCACGGGTAATAGCCATCATTTAAAGCTCTGGCTAATGAGCATGTCGCCCACTCAGCTTGGCACGACCTACTTTAATTTTATTGCGTCCCATGATGGTATGGGGTTAAGACCCGTTGAAGGAATATTAGGCGATGATGAAACCCGGGTATTAGTTGATACGTTACAAAAATTTGGGGGTCGTATTTCTTGGCGTGCCTTAGAGAATGAAGACGGAGAAGCGATCCAAAAACCTTATGAAGTGAATATCTCGTTATTTGATGCGTTGCAAGGCACGTTAAAAGGCAAAGACGAATTCGGTATTGCTCGCTTTGTATGTGCCCATGCCGTTATGTTGGGTTTAGAAGGTATTCCTGGCATCTATGTTCACAGCTTATTGGCCACACGTAATGATTATCAACGCATGGAAAATACCGGCCATAACCGTTCAATTAATCGCCATCAATGGCAATACGGTGAATTGGAAGAGCTATTAATTAATAGTGAACAGTCCCGCGAGGCGCTGACTGAAGAAGAGAGTCATCACAAGATAGTCTTTTCGCAAATAAAGCGTCTATTATCGATTAGGCAGCAGCAAAAGGCATTTCACCCAAATGCGGCACAATTTACGCTTCACTTAGGTGATGCTATTTTTGCTTATTGGCGTCAGTCTCACGATAGAGAGCAGAGTGTTTTTTGTATCAGTAATATTAGTAATTTGCCTCAGGAATTTATGTTGTCAGATATCAACTTAGTCAACACGGAAGATTGGCATGATCTTATTTCTGGTAAGGAAATGACCCACCAAGATATGCTGGTGCAACTCGTGCCTTATCAAACACTCTGGATCAGTAATTTATAAGGCGATTTACTTTCGCTTTTTTCTTTCGTGTTTTTCTTGTTACGCTGCTTGCCTTTTTCTTTATACATTCATCGGTTTTCCTTTTTAAACATTCCAAGTTGTTCCTTTTAACACTTCACTTTAGGATATTGAGACGTGGAGCAGCGTGGTTTTATATTACATGTAATGCTTGACGGCATTACATGTAATGGGTATGTTTAGTCATGACACAAAAAACATCAGCACACTATCAAAGAGAATTCCGCCGCCGCTTGAGAGAGCAGGGGTTGGTGAAGAAGGAAGTTTGGATTCGTCCAGAGAACGCACGGCTGCTGACTCAGGCGGAAAAAACACTACGTGAACCCTACTTAGTTGAAACGATAAAAGACGGAGATTTTGTCATGACGAATTCACATACAATGTCAGAGCTATGGACAAGCCAGAGCTTAAAAACAGCACTAGAACAAGAGCCGCTATTTTCGACGAATTTGGCAACGATAGAATTGATTGATGGTATCGATGCTTCACTTTTCATCGAGATGAAAGCCTTTGGCGACTTACCCGTATTTTTAACGGTTGTCGGTGAGCAAATAATCGTTGAGTCCGTATTGTGGCCGGTCAATGCGGTATCGGATGTGGCAGGATTTAATGATGCAGTACTGCGTACCCATAAGTACTTCCCACTTTCGACCATCAGTTTAGATACGATGACCAATGGTGACTCGGTTTATCATATGTTTGGGGCTTTAAGCGCCGCGTCATTATTGTCGAACGTATTGTTAGAAATCGACATGTTGGCGAATAACGTAATACAAGCAACTCAAGCCTATGCTGAATTTTTAATTTTTCAACCCACGTCTGAATTGGCTTAATTTAACTTAGATCGAGGAGATCAATCATGAACTTATGGTCAAAAATGTTAACGGCATTACGGGGTGGTATGAATGAAGCAGGAGAGGCGGTTATCGATACACAAGCGCTGCGAATTTTGGATCAAGAGGTGCGTGATGCCTCGAGCGAATTGAAGCTATCCAAAGAAAGCCTTGTTGCTATTATTGCTCAGCAAAAAGTCGCCGAGCAGAAGGTTAATACGCTAAAAGCCAGTATTACAGAATACGAAGGTTATGCGATTAAAGCCTTAGAGAAAGATGATGATGTATTGGCGTTAGAAATTGCCGAAAAAATAGCTGAATTAGAAAATCTACAGGCCTCCGAATCAGAGGCTGTGGATGGTTTTACTGCCAGTTCAAAAAGTTTAAAAGCCGCCATTGCCTCTGCGGATAATAATATTAAGCGTTTGAAGCAGCAGATTGATACTGTAAAAGCGACCGAGAGTGTACAGCGCGCGCAAGAATCGGTATCCCAGCGTTATGCAGGATCCAATACTAAATTACAAACGGCTATGGATTCGTTGGAGCGAATTAAGCAAAAGCAAACTCTGAATGCTGCGAAGTTGCAGGCTACAGAAGAACTTCACGCTAATACTTCTGAGCAATCTCTGCATGATAAATTGCACAAAGCCGGTATTGCAAATCAGGGTCAGCAAGCTAAAGATGTATTGGAACGATTAAAAAATAAGCAGTAAATTAATGAAATTTAAGGAGGTATTATGAGTGATAAAAATATAGAAAGCCGTGATTATTTAGAGATGTCCTTTCATTCTATTAACTGTTTTGCAAATGATGGCAAGCTAGATGCTATTGAACTTGGAAAAATCTTTGAGATAGCGTTACAAGATGGCGTTGTTGATAGTAATGAAATAAGAGTACTGCATCAAATTTTCATGAGACTTAAGCCGGAAGAACTTGATCAAAATATGTTAGACAAGATCGAGCAGATTAAAAATAAAATAGCGGCTGTAAACTGATTAAAATATCGGTAATATAGTGCGCTATATTTAAAGTGCATTAATACAAGGAAGTTAAAATGTTTGCGATATTTTTAAGTGATAAGATGGATCCTTTCTATCAAAATATCGCTTCATTTCCGACGATTTTTTTCTCGCTTTTATTAGCACTGACCGCTGTTTACTGGTTGATCGCAGTATTAGGTGTCATTGACTTAGACGTATTAGACATTGACCTACCTGAAGGCGATGCAGATGCTGACGGTGGTGCACATCAACTGGCCGGGCTATTGTTGAAACTCGGTTTAAATGGCGTCCCTTTAACCTTTGTTATCTCTCTCTTAGCCTTATTTGGCTGGTTAATCTGTTACTTCGCTGTGTATCTTATTTTCCCGTATATACGTGACGGCTTCTTAGAATACATCGTAGGCTTACCCATACTTGCTGGCTCTTTATATGGTGCAATATTGATTACGGCGCAGGTTATTAAGCCGCTGAAACCCTTGTTTGCTAATATGAATAAAAACACGGTAAAAAATGTGCTTGGGCAAACAGCAATCGTACGTTCATTACGCCTAGATTCTGGCTTTGGCGAAGTGCTCTTAGCCGATGGTGGAGCTGGATTGATTTTTAAAGCAAGAACCATGAATAACGAAACCTTTAAAAAAGGTGATCGTGTTGTCTTGCTGCAATATCTTAAAGACCAACATGCCTACCGCGTAATATCTGAAACAGAATTTCTGCAATAAAATAACCTAATAAAAAATAACCTAAAAAACAAATAAACTAAAAAACAAATGGAGTAATTGTTATGGCTGATTTATCAATATTAATGCCGATACTAACGTTCGCAGGTATTGCGATCGTTATTATTATGGGGGTGTTATTTGTCTTTCAATCCTTTTATATAAAGGTGGCGCAGGGTACTGCCTTGATCGTCAATGATATGAGTGCAACGCCTAAAGTGCATTTTACTGGTGCTTTAGTAATCCCCGTTATTTACAAAAAAGAATTAATGAAAGTCTCATTAATTACCTTAGAAGTAGATCGTCGCGGAAAAGACGGTTTGATTTGCTTGGACAATATGCGTGCGGATATCACCGTTGCCTTTTATCTACGAGTTAATGAAACCTCTGAAGATGTATTGCGAGTTGCTAAATCGATTGGTGCTGATCGTGCCTCTGATAAAGACGCAGTTTATGAATTATTTGCTGCCAAGTTCTCTGAAGCGTTAAAAACAGTGGGTAAGCAAATTGAGTTCGTTCAGCTGTTTGAAAATCGCTTACAGTTTCGTGAAAAAATTGTTGAAGTAATTGGCGATGATTTAAACGGTTATGTATTAGAAGACGTGGCCATTGATTACCTTGAGCAAACGCCAAAGCATGCACTTGATCCTAATAATATTCTTGATGCTGAAGGTATCAAAAAAATTACTGAATTAACCGCGTATCAAAATGTAATCACCAATGAACTCTCGCAAAACGAGAATTTAGCGATTAAAAAGAAGAATGTTGAAACCCGTGAAGCCATGCTAGAGCTGGAGCGCCAAGAAGCGGATGCTGAAGCGAAGCAAGAGCGTGAAGTTGCCACGATTCGTGCAAGGGAAGAAGCAGAAACCTTAAAAGTACAAGAAGAAGAGCGTAGAAAATCAGAATCAACCCGCATTCAGGTTGAGCAAGATTTGGCGGTACAGACTGAAAATCAAAAGCGTGAGGTCGAAGTAGCTGAGCAGAATCGTCAGCGTGCGGTTGTGATAGAAGTTGAAAAAGTAACTCGCGCAAGAGATTTAGAAATCGTTGCTCGTAATCGCGAAGTTGATTTGCAAACCATTGAAGCTGAAAAAGCCATTGAAATAGAAAAGAAAGAAATTGCCAATGTGATTCGTGAGCGCGTTGTGGTTGATAAAACTGTTGCGATTGAAGAAGAGCGTATTAAAGAAGTGCGTGAAGTTTCAGAAGCAGATCGATTAAAGCAAATACAAGTACTGGCAGCAGAAGGTGATGCTGATGAGCTAAAAGTTAAGCAAGTGAAAGCAGCAGAAGCACAAGAGCAAGCGGCTAAATTCAAAGCGGTAGAGATCACGACGTTGGCACAAGCCAATTTAGAAGCATCCGCCAAAGAAGCGGAAGCTAAGAAAAAACTTGCTGAAGGTGTGCAAGCAGAGCAAGCAGCAAGCGGCTTAGCCGAAGCGAAAGTACAAGAAGCAAAAGCAGAAGCGCTAGAAAAAGAAGGCCTAGCAGAAGCGTCAGTGATCGCTGCGAAAGGTTCATCTGAAGGTAAGGCATTACGTGATACGGGCTTGGCCTCTGCAGAAGTTATTAGTGCGAAAGGCAGTGCAGAAGCTAAAGCAACCAAAGACGTGGGTCTAGCGGAAGCAGACGTTACGCGCGAACACTTTAAAGCAGAAGCAGAAGGCCTAGTTGAAAAATTCGATGCTATGGGTGGCATGAGCGAGCAAGCTCGTGATCACGAAGAGTTCCGTATGAGCTTAGAAACGGCCTTTAAAGAAGCGATTGCAACTCTGGATGCCAGTAAAGAGATTGCTAGTGATAATGCTGAGGTTCTTGCAACCGCTCTACAAAAAGCGAAGATCGATATCGTAGGTGGCGAAGGTCACTTCTTCGATACGTTCTCTAAGTCACTATCGTTAGGAAAAGCGATTGATGGGGTTGCTCAGAAGAGCAGCACGGTCGGCGCAATATTAGCCGCAGTGATGGAAAACCAAAGTAAGAAAAAAGAACACAGTGATAGCGAAGTGACGACCAATAGCTAATACGGTGAGTATTTAAGTTAATGAGAGGGAATAGCTAATATGCCCTCTTTATCAATCGTCCGGAACGACAATCGTAAGAACACAAGGATCTCGCATGGCTGAGCAAAACCCCAATCAAGTTGAAAATGCCGTTGCAGAAGGTGGTGCCTATGAAGTTATTCGTAAGCGCTTAGTCGAGCAAGGGCGATTATTAAACCAACAGGCTAGTGCTTTAAATGACGCACGTTTATCTGAATTTGGAAGTTCAGATCTTAGTGTTATTTCTCGAGTGCGTGTACGTACCGAAAATAATTGTATCGCACGCGATATGGTCCAAATCGGTGATTATCTTCTTTTTGGTTACAATGTTTTTATTGGTTTAAAGAAAGAAACCCATATTGAAGATGTATTTTCGTTATTCAAATTAAATATAGAAGGTGAAAATTACAGTCTTGAAGCGGTTAGTCATAAAGACAGTTTTTTAACTTCAACATCTTTTAAAAATGATTTTTTAGAGTTATATCGTTATTACAAGCAAACTCGACTTGTGCAGCTAACGGTGAAAGATGGCAAGTTGCTAGCAGGCTTTCAGATTGGTGAACGCTTAGAAGATATTCGTGTTTTCCGTTGGTCTGTCTCTGCCGATGGTAAAGATATTACGTATATTGATAATCGCGGTGAACGTGATATTCAACTGCCTAGCGCATACGATTTTGAATGGACAGTAACTGATCGTGAAAATACCGTACAGGGTCGCCATTCGCATATTAATATTCTTGATAAAGTTTTTGTAGAAACAATTAATGGTGACTTAACCATTAAGATCGAAAACAACACCGAAAATGGTAAAGGTATTTACAGTGAGCCGGTTGAAGACAAAACTCAATCCTTAGATGATGGCCAGTTCTTCTATGTCAGTCTGGGCGCACTTATACTGTTAAAAATACTCCCTTATCGTGAAGAGCATTGGCGTTATTTTGTTTTCAATTCTTTAACCGATGAAGTGGTTAAAATTGATGATATTGGTCAGTCTTGTGTTCAGTTACCAGAAGACCATGGCATTATATTTCCTGGCGGTTATTACTTGCAGACAGGGGAAATGAAAAAATTTGAAGGGGATGCTTTAGCCTCGCTTGAAGATGGCCAATCGCTTAAATTTAAGCGTATGATTAAATCCCCTAATGGTGAAGATGTATTATTCGTTTTTTATGAGCCTGAACAAGGTTTGTTTGGTCTGTTTTCTTACAATCTAATCAGCAAGTCGATGCAGAACCCTATTTACGGTCACGGTTATGCGCTGGCAGAAGATGGCATGTTGGTGATCTTTTCGGCTGAGAGTGAACCAACGCGCATACATCCAATGCAAATTTGGCAAACAGCCTATGTCAGCGCTGATTACGCCAGTCGTGCGGAAGTGAGCCAAAGCTTCTTTGGCAAAATAGGCAATGCCTCATTAGTTCGTGGTGTTTCTGATTTATACAGTTTGCATCGCATGATTTCTGATCAGACGGTATCGGCAAGAATTTATGAAGAGTTAAGTAAAACCGCCAATCGTTTCTTCGATTCGCATTATTGGATTGAAGAGTATTCCAACAATCAGGAAGCGCAAGTCGATAAAAATAATTCGATAGCGGCTTTAATAAAACAGATATTAACAACCTCTGAACTCGTTATTGATGAATTTGAAAAAGTTCAGAGCATCCGCCAGCAGTCTCAACTTGCGATGACTTCGGCAGAGGAAGAGCAACAGAAGCTTATTGCCTCTATTCGCCCCGAAAACTGGCAAGTAGCGGAAGAGTTTGTGGCGGCGTTAAACTCACTACGCCAGCAGCGTGGACATTTAGCTACGATCAAAGAAAATCGCTACATCGATACTGATCGTCTAAAAGAGTTGGATCAGCAATTAATCCAGGCACAAGAGAAACTCAGCGAAAGCACGGTTGAGTTTTTATCGGAGGAAGCAGCCTTATCTCCGTATTTTGATAGGATTAAAACGTTTGATAAAGAAGTAAACGATGCTGAAACCATTGCCGTATTGGCACCCATTATCGAGCAGATAGAAGAAACCGCTTCGGGCCTAGATCTATTATCAGAGTTAATGTCTTCACTTAAAGTAAATGATGCGACGATACGCACTCGTATTATTGATGCTATTTCTGAAGTTTACTCAAAGCTTAATCAATGTAGAGCCGCCGCTAAACATAAACAAAAATCGGTAGGATCAGAAGAAGCCATCGCACAGTTCAGTGCTCAATTTAAGTTATTCTCGCAAAGTATAACCAATGCCTTGGGCATGTCGACGACTCCGGAACGTTGCGATGAGCAGCTATCTCGTCTGTTAGTGCAGTTAGAGGAATTGGAAAGCCAATTCAGTGGCTTCGAAGAGTTTCTTAGCGATATCATGGCGAAGAGGGATGAGGTTTATCAATCTTTCGAAAGTCATAAGCAGTTATTGCTTGATGAGCGATTACGCAAAGCGCAATCAGTGACGGATGCAGCGAATCGCATTTTAAGAAGTATCGAACGCCGTTCGTTAAAGTTTACCGATGCCGAGCAACTTAATACCTATTTTGCCTCTGATTCACTAGTGCTTAAAACCCGAGACATGGTTGAGCGTTTACGTGAATTGGAAAATTCCGTTAAAGCGGATGATGTCGAATCTCGCTTTAAATC